>CAJWJW010000058.1 GCA_913041775.1 uncultured Flavobacteriales bacterium | reverse complement strand
CTGCTAAATCTTTAGCAACATTTAAACCATATATAACAGCGGTTTGCGCTTTCCAATCAGCAAAAACATAAGCAACAACTTCTTTAGAACGCCTGTAACAGTAGTTCTCAAAATCAACATAAGGCTTAGCAGACTTATACCAAGATTGAGAGCTAAAGGCTCTCCACTCGTCAGTTAAGTTCTTACCTAATTCTCTACGTGCTTCGGTAACTGCTTTATAAAGCGACTTAGCAACGTCAAACTGTTTGTCTTTTAGTAGTATATGAAACAACTTTGTTTGAGAGCGAACTAACTGTCCAGGACGAGTATGACAAGTAACAGTTTTACACAAAGCTTGTGTTTTGCGCTCTTGATCATCACTAATGTCTGATAATAGCTCCCAAGCTAAATATTCTTTAGACCTCCTTTTTAAATACGCTAGCACAGAAGCAATTGCATTTTCTTTATCTCCTATCGAGTTAAATGCTTTAGCTTTATAGTAGTTTATATAAGGAATGTTTTTATAGTGTTCACCAACAAAATCAAGTTCTTCTAATAAAATCTTAATATCAACTTTACTAGGATTATTTTGATTCGTTAACTCTTTGGATATTGTTAGTAATACTAACTCACCCAATGAAGGCTTTTTCTCTCCTTCGTCGTTAATGGCTTCAAAATGATTGGATGGTAAATTGCGAACTCTTAAGTTTAAAAGTACAGGAACATGAGAATTATTAAATTCTTTAGTTTCTAGTACCGAACTCATGATAAAAGTAAATAAACTAGTACCAGAAGGTAACTCCACATGAGTTATAATTTGGAATAATTTATCAAACTCTTCTGAAGGGGCTTCAGCACGGGTTAATTCTTTAATGAATTTACCTACTTGCCACATAATATTTTCGTGAACTACAGAATCGCTCAAAGGCACTTTTAGTGAATAAAACTCAGATAAATAATCAAAAAACTGATCGGCTTTAGCCAATAAGCAATTATTTTGAAGTAGATCGGTTAGTACTTTACCAAAATCACGCTTAACAAGATCTTGATCTGGTTTAGCTTTTAACCTTTCTTTAGCCAACTCATAGGCTTGGATGATAGCTCCCTCTCTTCTTAGTTCGTCAATTACAGACATAAAAAATATTTAGTGCGGCAATTTACAAAAAGCTTTACTATACTAACCTAAATTAAGCATTTCAATTTCAAAATTTATAGGCAATAATATCTTCAAATCTAAATTGTAAACATACCTCTGAATACGTATCTTCGTTACCATGAAAAAACGAGTATTAATTTCTGTAACGAACGACTTAACAACTGATCAAAGAGTTAATAAAGTGTGTAATGGCCTAAGTAATTTAGGTTACGATATACTATTAATAGGTCGTAAACTATCAGATAGTAGACATTTAGATAGACCCTATCGTATTAGGAGAATGAACTTGTTCTTTACTAAGGGGGCGCTTTTTTATGCAGAATACAATATCAGACTCTTTTTTGTTCTATTATTTTCTAAAGTAAACATCTATCATGCTAATGACTTAGACACTCTATTAGCAAATTTTTTAGCTTCTAGAATTCGTAGTAAACCGCTAGTTTATGATTCTCATGAATATTTTACTGGAGTACCAGAAATTCAGAATAAACCATTTGTAAAAGCTATTTGGAAAAATATAGAAAAGTGGATTTTCCCAAAACTTAAATACATTTTCACTGTAAATAAGTCTATTGCTAATTTGTATAATCTTGAGTATTCGAAATCCTTGAGGATAATGCGGAACATGCCTGTAAAGCAAAATGTAGCTGTTTATAAATCTAAAATTGAACTTGGTTTACCTTTAGACAAACAGATTATAATTACTCAAGGTGCCGGTATTAATATAGATCGTGGTATAGAAGAAGCTGTAGAAGCAATACAATACTTGCCTAATGTGTATTTCTTAATTATTGGGAATGGAGATGTAATTCCAAAGTTAAAAGTAAGAGTACAAGAATTGAATTTGGAAAACCAAATAGTATTTAAAGGTCGAATGCCTTATTCCGAAATGATGCAATACACACATCATGCTGAATTGGGATTAACACTAGACAAAGACACGAATCTAAATTACCGCTTTAGCTTACCCAATAAACTATTCGATTATATACATGCAGGTACACCAGTACTTTCGACCAAAGTAGTCGAGGTGAAAAACATAATTGATACTTATAAAATTGGATTATTTATAGACAATCACGAACCCAAACATATTGCCGCTAAAATACGATTAGCTATAGAAGATACTTCACTAAGAAAGGAATGGGCATTAAATTTACCACAAGCTCAAGCTGAGTTACATTGGGGGCACGAGGAAAAAGAATTGAAAGAAGTATATTTGGATATTGAAAACTAATACTTTACATATAGTCGCCTTAAACATCCCTTACCCTGCAAACTATGGTGGGGTTATAGATATATTCTATAAGATTAAAGTGTTGAGCGAACTGGGAGTTAAAATTCATTTACACTGCTTTGAGTACGGTAGGAAACACGCAGAGCAATTAAATACACTTTGTGAATCTGTTCATTATTATCCTAGGAACAGGCATTGGAAGAATTTATTTTCCAAAATACCATTTATCGTTAAGACTAGAAATTCAAAACAACTCTTAGAGAATTTAATAAGTATAGATGCTCCTATTTTATATGAAGGCTTACATTGTTGTTATTACTTAAATAACACTCAATTAAAAGAACGAAAACAATTTGTAAGAGCTCATAATATTGAAAGTGATTATTACAAACTATTGGCTAAAAGTGAAACAAAAATCGCCACAAAGCTCTATTTAATTACAGAGTATTTAAAGATTAAATCTTTCGAAAAACGACTAATTAATGCTGATGCAATCCTAGCAATTTCAGATATAGATCATGATCAACTATCGAAGACAAGTAATTCACATTTAATTAGAGCTTTTCATCCAGATGCAACAATATTAAGTAAAACTGGAATTGGAGAATATGCAATTTATCATGGGAATTTATCCGTTGCTGAAAATGAAAATGCTGCTCTATTTTTAAGTCTTAAAGTGTTTAAATACCTTAATTACGACTTGGTAATTACTGGATCTAATCCGAGTAATAAATTAAGAAAAGAAGTTTTAAAACACTCGAATATTAGATTGGTTGAAAACCCAGAAGATAGTGTTTTAGAAAAAATGATGAAAGATGCACACGTACATGTATTAACGACTGAGCAAGATACTGGTATAAAATTAAAACTTTTGAAATCCCTTTATCTAGGAAGACATTGTGTGGTAAATAATAAGATGGTATTTAAAACTGGGCTCGAAAAAACATGTGTTATTGTAGAAAGCCCAAAACAATGGATTAAACAGATTAAAGAACTACAATCTATTCCATTTACCGATGATGATATTATACAGCGTGAAGAATTATTAAAACCTTATAGTTGTATAGAAGAAGCGAAGAAAATTCAATCTATAATTTTTCCACCGGAATAACTGTTCCGTCTATACAACGAATCATTTGAGAAGGGAAATCATTTATAATTGAATAATCGTGAGTAGCCATAAAAATAGCTTTTCCTTTAGCTTGAATTCCTTTTAATACAAACATAATTTCTCTGGAAGTTTCTGGGTCTAAATTCCCAGTAGGTTCGTCCGCAAGTATTAAATCTGGCTCGTTTAATAAAGCCCTAGCAATTGCAATACGTTGCTGCTCGCCTCCAGACAATTCATGAGGCATTTTATAAGCCTTCGTTCCCATACTAACTTGTTCTAAAACCTCTAGAATACGAGCATCAATTTTAGTTTTGTCTTCCCAAGCAGTTGCTTTCAAAACAAACAAAAGGTTGTCGTAGATAGATCTATCAGATAGCAACTGAAAATCTTGAAATACTACACCAATATTTCTTCGTAAAAAAGGAATGTCCTTTTCTTTAAGATCATTCAAATCGAATCCAGCAACTTGCCCTGCACCTTCTTGAAGGTTTAAATCGCCGTAAATCGTTTTTAACAAACTACTTTTTCCAGAACCCGTTTTACCAATTAAATAGGTGAAACCACCCGCAAGTAAATCGAAATTTACATTGCTAAGAACCATATGGTCTTTTTGAAAAATCTTAGCCTCTTTAAGGCTTAATATTGGTGCCGACATACATAACTATTTGAATGATAAAACTAGTTATTTAATTTAAAATATCGATTTTAATGGCAAGATTATTGTCGTATATTTCCTAATTAATAAAAAACTCCAAAAACACCCATTTATGAAAGCTTATACATATTTGTTTGCCCTAGCAGGAATTCTTTTGTTTGGTAGCTGCGATAAAGATAAAACAACCTTTAATCCAAATAATACGGTTCCTACAATAGACAGTTTAACAACTAATATGTCTATAATTGAATTTGGTAGCACTAAGCCTGCAGTATTAAATTGTGCTGCTAATGGCGGAGAACTTACTTATATATGGGAGGTAGACTTAGGAGATCTATTCATTATTAATGACTCTGGTTCACAAGCACAATATACTGCATCGCCTTGTTGTATAGGCGAAAAAGTTATTAGTTGCACCGTTTCTAATAATAAAGGAGAGCTAACAGAAAGTATTATGATAACAATTATAGAATAATTAGATCCTTATGCTTCGTTTACTAAGTCTCGTTTGTTTAGTTAGTTTTTCTCAACAAATAAACGCTCAGTGCTGTTCTGCAGGAAATCCAGCTTCTAATGGTGGGTCCGGAAGTATGGCTAAAAACTACTTTTCAGTTAGTTCATCATATGTTCATAGCTATTCTGACACCTATTTTAAAGGAAATTCGGTATATGACTTTGATTATTTAGAAAATACTAAATTCGATTTTGGACTCTTAAATTTCTCTTATGGACTCTCTAACAAACTCTCTATTTCTTCAGAAATAGGCTATTTTATTAATAAGTCTATGGATTTTACTTTTATTGATGCAACTAGAGAAGCATCGGGATTAGGAGATGCAGCAATTGACTTAAAATACCAAGTAGCGAATTTAAAAAAGCACTTAGCATCTATAACAGCTTCAGTAAAAACATCTGTTCCAATTGGCCAATTCGATCAAATGGATAAGAATGTAATTTTACCTATCGATATACAGCCATCCTCAGGTAGTTTCAAATTAAAAACAGCACTAAACTTGTCTAAAAGGTTTTACGGCTCTAAATTCTCCTTAAACTCATTCATATCTACTGAGTTCTCTCAAAGGATTAATACAGATCGTACAGATTATAAATACGGGAATTTGTATTCTTTTGTTTTTAGTACTTCTCATAATACTACTAAGAAAATAAATACTGGATTAGGCCTTAATTTCACTCTAAGAGAGAAAGCTATAAATAGAGACATAATTGTTGAATCTACAGGTGGTACATTCATTAATGTTCAACCGAGGATCTCATACCTATTACCTGAGAATTTCGGGATTACAACTTCAGTAAATATTCCTATTTACAGAAATGTAAACGGAATTCAACTCACAAATAAGTATATATTGGTTTTAGCAGTCTCTAAGGGTTTTTCATTAAAAACTATAAAACCATTGTTAAACAATATACTGCTAGAGTCTTTTAACGAAAATAGTTTTTTTGTAGATGGTATTTGTGGGATGTGTAAAACTCGTATTGAAGACATGGCGAATTCTGTTAAAGGTGTAAAATGGGCAGAATGGAACTTAGATTCAAAGCTATTATTGGTAAAATTTGAAGATGATATTAATACTGAGAAATTAGCTAAGGTACTTTCTAAAGGAGGACACGACAACTGGCTATCTACCTCGAAGGATGGAGCATACAACAAGCTACACTCATGCTGTAAGTATAGAACAGAGCATTAATATTAATATTTAGATTTGTTTTAGCAAAAAAAAGAGCCACTCCTATGAGTGGCTCTTTTTTTTATATTTCAAATTCTACTTAGTAAACCTGGAATTTCTGAACTTCCGAATAAGTATCACTCGTAAGTTTAATAAAATAAATACCTCTAGTTAAATTAGATACATCAAAAGAAACTGTAGATACTCCATTAGATAAAATAGCCTGAGAAATCACCATTACCTCCTCTCCTAGTATATTGTAAATGCGAATGCTAGTTTCAGTACTCTTAATTAAGGAAATCTTTACAGTCGCTTTATCTGAACTTGGATTTGGATAGACAGAGAATGCATCTTCTAATTGAATAGTAGAAATAGCATCTGCAATAAGCACACTATTGTTAATTAACAGAGAGGAAGAAGACGTAAAGTCAACTTTATATTCTCTATTTTGAGTACTAGACCACTGGAATAAATTAAAGTTTGAGTTTAAGTCTTCCTCATTGATCCAAAGCGTTAATACAACGGGCTGATTATTAAACACAGAACTAGCAATAACTACATTGTTATGATTTTTTACAGCAATCTCATCACCGATAACAAAATCATTTAACAAATCTAAAGGTAAAGCTATATTCATACTGTATTCTTTTGCCTCCGGAGTATTGTAAAACTTAGTAGTTAACTGAGGACTCGTTCTCAACTGTGGCAAAACAATCTCATTAGCAGGAAAATTAAATATTCGAGTACTAACCATTCGAATTTGATACCCTTTACCTGGTTCCATATTCCCAATAGTATTAACATTAAATTCTGGCCAGTATACGTTCCCTGTACCATCCTTAATTAACATTATATCATCGGCTATGGTTTCCATAACAATACTAATATCTGCAGCTTGTTTACGTAAATACCCTAAATAACTCCAACCTTCTGTTAAAGTTAAAGGATAATCGCTAGGATTAGCAATACTTCCTCTTACCTGTAGTAAAGACTCAGAGTTCATTTTTACTTTATATGCTTTACCAACTGTATGATCACCTATATTATTAAGGTTATATGCTGGCCAGAAAACATTACCAACTTCATCTTTAGCCATAAACAAATCATCTACAACAGGCGCAAAAACATCTCCTATACTTGGGTAGTCAGGAACGATATAAGTAGAAATCAAGTTCCAACCTTCCATCATCTCAATGTCATGAGACATTGTATTAGAAAGTGCAATAATCCCACTAATACCGTCTAGTACATAAGTATCTAAATCTGGCATTGAAGTATCGTAATCTGCTAGAGCAATGCGAACTTCATTGATTGAAGCTTTCCATGTTTTCCATACAAACTCCTCACCTACTTGAGAACCATTAAACATACCAGGTTCAGTACCATAAACGGTTAAAGTATTGGTAACTCCGGTATACATAATTTTACCTGCACAGTAGTATTCCTCATCATCAGCAAGGTAAAACACACCTAAATAATCGCCAATCTCAATTGGAGAATCGTTAATTGTAATAGAGGCCGTTTCTGGAATAAGAACAATATGATTATTTGAAGTTATTTGAATATCCCAATCTGGTTCTGTAGGTAAAGGATAAGTACAAGACTCATCGTCTGTATTTGCTAATTCATTATAATTTAAAGCTAATACGTCCATACAACCATATACATAAGAAATACAAGAACCATCATCAGTGTTTGCTTCTTCATTATAGTTCATTGCTAAAAGCTCAGTACAACCATATACAACACCGATACATGAACCATCTTCAGAATTAGCTAGTGAATTGTAATTGATCGCTTCAGAGTTTGTACAACCAAAAATAGCTGAGATACAAGAACCATCATCTACTATAGCAGCAGGATTATAGTTAAACGAAGTAATATCTGTACAACCAGCAATTACATCAGTAACTACAACGGTAGCAGTAGCAATGAAACTACCAATAATAGTTGAGACAGACAATGAAACCTCATAGGTACCATTTTCTTGATAATAGTGAACAGGTTCGAATACTCCTGGATAAGTAGTACCATCCCCCATATCCCAATACATTGTATTTGTTGTAGGGATGTCGTTTATAATAGCCCAGAAATGAAAGTTTGAACCAGCCAATTCTTCCCATTGGATAATAACAACTGAGATATAATCACAAGAACCATCTTCTTGGTTTGCACTCGGATTATAGTTATGCGCATCAGAATCTGTACAACCATAAATAAATGAAATACAAGAATTGTCTTCAATGTTTGCAAGAGGATTGTAATTTGAAGCACCTGCATCGGTACAACCTTCTATCATACAAGAACCATCGTCGTTATTGGCTTCTTCATTAAAGTTTAATGCAGCAGGATTGGTACA
>CAJWJW010000057.1 GCA_913041775.1 uncultured Flavobacteriales bacterium | reverse complement strand
GTATTTCTAGGTTTGTAGTTTCCAAACCATTTATTTCAATTGCATTTTCAGGGTAAAAACGAAAAACACTCCCTTCTTCTGGGTAATTTGTAAAAGTATTTGATTCGTAAAAATCATCTATATTTTGATACCCAAACTGATGTTCCCCTCTATTTCTTCTAACATATATCCTGTTCCTGTTTCCGTTTCCCAATCAATTTCTAGGATTCCACTGAAATCTTCTTCCCATAAATAAAAGGTTGCGTCTATATTTCTGGCTCCATGATGAATCTCTATCATATTAGATTCTTCGTAAATCCAAACTTGTAGATTGGTATAGTAAACACCCTCATCATCTTCCTAAAAACCTGCATTTTTCCATTCTATTTTGCAGATTTCCTTCCCTGCTTCTCCATCAATTTGATAGGAAATAGGCGATAATGAATTGTTGCTCGTATTGTTTGCCCTATCTGAAAGGTCTGCAGCTGTTGCAATGATTATATTGTTTAATGTTGTGTCAGATAATTCACCGCCACCTATTATTAGAGAATTTGTCTGATTTCCTAATATTGAAAAATCAAATCCCAATGAAATGGTGTATTCAGGGTCATCCCAAACCTCTCCATTATTTATACTTATTGGATTACTAAGCTCACTATAATTGTGTGTGAATTGTTCAAAATAATAGTTTACTGTTTGAGCAAAAGTTTAGTTACTTACAAAGAGTAGAATTAGTAAAAGTTTATACTTTTTCATTTCGATATCTATATTGATTCTCTCAAAGATAGGATTTAATTTGTTTTTACATTCTCTCAAATATTAATTAGAGTAGTTTTGATTTTCTGATAAAGTAAACACTATTTGTATGGAAAATTTAAAAATAGCCTTACTTCAATCTGATATTTCTTGGGAGAATCCTTTACAAAACCGGAATCAAATAGAAATTTATTTTGCCTCGATTGAAGCGGTAGATATCATTCTATTACCAGAAATGTTTGCTACTGGATTTTCTGTAGAAGCTACTCATTTAGCAGAGCCTATGGATGGTGATACTGTCGCTTGGATGAAAGAGATGGCAACAAAACATCAGTCTGTAATTTGTGGTTCTCTCATGATAAAAGATGCTGGTAAAATTTACAATCGCTTATTGTGGGTGGAACCCAGTGGGCTAATTAAATGCTACGATAAAAGGCATTTGTTTAGTTTAATAAATGAACAAAAAGAGTTTTCTGCAGGAATAGATAGGCTAATTATTGATTATAAAGGCTGGCGAATTTGTCCACTAATATGTTTCGACTTAAGATTCCCTGTTTTTTCTAGAAACGATGTTAACTACGATTTGTGTTTTTATGTAGCCAATTGGCCTAGCAAAAGAATTGCTGCTTGGGATGTATTATTACAAGCTCGTGCTATAGAAAATCAAGCTTATATAATTGGTGTGAATAGAGTTGGAGTAGATGCTTATAAAGCTAGCTATTCCGGCCATTCTCAAGTCTTAGATCCAATGGGCGATTTAATTGCAATTGCACCTGAAAATGGGGAAGGTTGGGTAGAGGTGAGTCTTTCTAAAAAACATTTAGGTGCTATCAGAAAGAAATTGCCTTTTTTGAATGCTAGAGATGAATTTGACTTAAAGCTTATCAAGCTATAATATCTCTACTTACTTGGCGTGTATCTTACCAAGATAAAATAGAGTTATTCAACTAACCAATCTATTTCCAATTCCCAATTGGCTCTTAAGTTTATTTCTTTGTCGTAGTAAATGACTCTTTCAGGCTGTTTGTTTTCGAAATAATTTCCAGGAGTCCATTTCCCATCTAAATTACGATCTATTACCATTCTTACTTGGTACCTGGATGGTAAGAGGTTCGTAAATTTCAAATCTTCTACAGACGAAAGAGTTTCAAGTACCTTATCATCTTTAAGCAATTCTATATAAAAGTTTTTATAGATTGAATTCACCTTTATATCTAATCCAGCTAAAGCACTTTCATGCTTAGTATAGAATGTAAAGTAGGTACTATCGTTTTGATTGCTGTAAGTGCTTAAAACAGCTCCTTTATGTAGTGTTAAATTGTAATTATTCTTTCCTCCATGTAAAAATTTAAGTTCTAGGTTAAAGTCAGAATAAATAATAGAATAATCCACTCTAACTGAGTCTACAAATAATTCTATTTTCGTTGTGTCAATTGCAATTATTGGAGCATCAGATTGAAACACTAAATTAGTCTTAGCTTTTAAGTATTTATTCTCTAAAGTTAAACTTAGTTCTTGTGTTTTTAGAGAATCGTTTTTTACTAAAATTGAATCTAAACGAGAGTCAATTTCTGTCCATATATAAAATGAATCCACATTGTACTGAGGCCAGACAAAAAGACTGTCTCTATTAGTTTTCGAGTAAAAGTCAGTTGTAATACTAGAATGGATTTTTAAAGAGTCAATTTCTTGGTTGTACAACCAATGAATCCTCCCGTTATCTCTCGCTGAAACATCCAATAATTTGATTTCGTCTTTTTCCTTAAAAAGCCATAAATCTACCTTTGTACTATCGCTAATTGTAATCAGGCTATCGCTAAATGCAATTTGTTCAGCAGCTCCATCGTAAAGGTAATTTGTGTTTACATCTTCAAAAGCTATCAGCTCATACTTCCCCGCTTTAATATGCTCAATTTTGTATTCCCCTTTTTCGTTGACTAAGCCAAAGTAATTTGGTTTTTGTAGGTAAATAATAGAATCTCTTTTCAAACTATCTGACTTATAGGCTCCTACGATAATATTCTCAGGCGTTTTATTGGTAAGGCAAGTTCTTAGTTTCCCACTTATTGCTAATGAGTCTAATTCTTTTCCAGTACTAAAAACTAATGTGAAATCTTTTAGCACATTCCCTTCATGAAAATCTGCAATACCATTTCCAAAATTAAAAGTATAGGTATTGTCTTCTTTTAAATCTTCTAGGATTTCTATAAATAGATTTTTTCCTTTTTGAGAAATCAAAGGTTTGGTTTTTAAAGGTGGCGAAATTAGTAATTCGCCCTGTAGATTATTCAATTTGATGTATTCATCAAATTGAACTTCTATAGTCCTTGTTTGTACATTTGTAGCTCCTTGTGCAGGCTTAATGCTGAGTATTCCAGGCGCATTGATATCTTTTACTCCTCCGCTAGGACTCTGCATTGTAGCGCATTGCCATAGAAAGCATGTACTAATAACAGTAAATAATAGGTATTTTAAAGTCGCCATGTTTCTGTTTGAAAATTAGCCTATCTAAAACTCCAGTCGTAGGTATCTAAGTTCTCAATACATAGCTGTAATAGGTCTATCGATTCCTTAATATCTTCTTTATGTGCCATTTCAATAACCTGATGTATATGTCTGGTCGGTATTGAAACTGCACCAGCTATTGAGCCTCCAGGAGTAGATCGTTGTACGCCCATTGTATCTGTTCCTCCAGCAGGCAGAATTTCTACTTGAGTTTTAAGTTTTTTCTTAGCTGCAATTTCTTTCATATATCTCACCATACGATAATCGCATATAGTTTGAGAGTCCATTATTTTTATGGCAGCACCTTTACCTAATTCTGTTATTTTTTCGTGCGCTGCTGCTCCAGGCACATCATATGCAATGGTGGTATCTAATCCAAACCCAAAATCAGGTTGTATTTTCATTGCAGAGACTTTAGCACCCCTAATTCCTACTTCTTCTTGTACTGTAAACACTCCATATACATCGTATGGAAAGTCTTTTAGCCTTTTTAATGTCTCTATAAGTATATAAACTGAGACTCTATTGTCAATAGATTTGCAGTTTATACAGTCGCCCATTTCAATTAATTCACGCTGTCTGGTTATAGAATCTCCTACAGTAATGTATTTTTCAACTTCTTCCTTCGATCGACCCAAGTCTATAAAGTAATCGGTTGTTTTGGGTACTTTATTTCGCTCTGCAGCAGACATTACATGTATAGGTTTTGAGCCCATTACACCAATTAAATCTTTGCTGCCATGAATAATTACTCTCTGTGCAGTAAGTGTTTTTGGGTCAAAACCACCTAAGGTATGGAAACGTACAAATCCATTGTCGTCTATATGGGTTACCATAAAGCCAATCTCATCCATATGAGCTGCAATCATCACTTTTTTATCCGATGATTTCCCTCTTTTTAGTGCCGTTAAATTCCCTAAGTTGTCTAGACTATATTCATCTACACAGTCTTTAATTTCTTCTATTACAAGTTCGCGAACTCTTTGCTCAAATCCTGGAGCTCCAGCAACTTCGCAAATAGATTTTAGTAGAGGTATGTTTAGGTTTTTCATTATTCTACGGAGCTTAGTTTTAACATATTCGTCATTCCTTTCTCGGTAATAGGCATACTTGCGATATTTACAACCAAGTCGTCTTTTTGTATAATAGCCTTATCTTTTATTATGTTTTTAATCTCAGACATAGTCTCGTCTGTGCTGGCAAAGCTGTCGTAGTAATACCCACGAACTCCCCATAATAAACTAAGGGTATTCATGATTTTTCGATTATTAGTGAAGATGCATATTTTACTAGGCGGCCTAAAACTAGCTATTTTAAAAGCATTATAGCCAGAATGAGTCATCGTCATAACTGCTTTCGCATCTACTTGCTCCGCAATTTTACAGGCATTATAACAGATCGTGTCCGAAAGAAATCTACCATCTTTTTTGTCGATTGGCACAAACTCCTCCATCTCTAAATCTGCATAATCTTCTACATTTTTGACCACCTTACTCATCGCTTTAATTACGCGAACAGGGTATTTACCCACGGAGGTTTCTCCACTTAACATTACTCCATCAACACGATCGTGTACGGCGTTAGCAACATCGTTTACATCAGATCTACTTGGACTCAAACTATCCATCATAGATTCCATCATTTGTGTAGCTATAATTACTGGTGTTGAGTATTTGATGCATTTACGGGTAATCATCTTTTGTAAATTGGGCACTCTCTCCATCGGGACTTCCACTCCTAAGTCTCCACGAGCTACCATTACTGCGTCCGATTGTTTTATAATCGCATCAATTTGTCTAATTGCTTCGGGCTTTTCAATTTTTGCAATTACTCGTGCAGGAGACTTTTTGTCTTTTATCAGTTTCTGAAGTAATTTTACATCCTGTACATTTCGTACAAAAGACAAACCTATCCATTCAATTCCTATGTTTAAAGCACATTCTAAATCTGCTAAATCTTTAGGAGTTAAACAGGGTAGCGATATTTTGGTGTTGGGTAGATTTACCCCTTTTTTAGATTTTAATTCGCCCCCTTGTAAGACTTTTGCACGCACCTCATTTGTGCCATTGGTAGCCTCAGCTTTCAATATAAGCTTCCCATCGTCTAGCATTATACGATCTCCAACTTTTACGTCTTTTGGGAAATCTGGGTAGGTAATATATATTTTAGAAACATCGCCAATACATTCTTCTGTAGTGATGGTTATTTCTTTTCCTCTTTTTAAAACTTGATCTGGTTTTACATTTCCAAGTCTTAGTTTGGGGCCTTGTAAATCTCCTAAAACAGCTACATTCCTATCTTCTTCTATATTGAGTTCTTGTACCCAATTAAAAATCTGGATTGACTGTTCATGATTACTATGAGAAAAGTTTATACGCACAACGTTAAGTCCTGCGGCAAACATTTCTTTCAAAATTGCTTTGTTGTAAGACGATGGTCCTATGGTAGCGACTATTTTAGTGTTATTCATCTATGATAAGATTTTCTTTAGAGCGTAAATTATTGATGTCAATTTCGTGCACACTTACAATCCGATCTATGTTTTTGATGTTTTTAATAAGGGCTTTTTTTGTCTTCTCATTGTATATCCCATGTATCTGAATGAAGAAATCTACTTTTGGGCTTTCTGGTATTAGATACTTCGCTTTCTTTCTATTCTGATTTAATCCATCAAAAATAGTACCTTCATTTTGACAGGCCTCATTGCATAGTATTTTGCATTTGTTTGCTAGTAAATACCACTGATTTTGGTATTTATCATCCCAGTATTCAAATTGGGCAAAATTCGCTACTTCCATTCCGTCATCAAAATTCATTAGTATATCTAATTTACTTCTCTGGATGCTTTTTGCGAGTAACTTGTTTAATTTATAAGCTATCGTATAGTCTTTTAGCGGACTGCAAATCCCTATCAACAGGAACTTATAATCATATTCAAAATCTATACTTAAACTCTTTTTTGCCATCTTTAATGAAAGTCTATTCTATTTACCTGAAGTACAGGCTATATAATCTATCTGTATTAAAACATACGAATTATGATTCGTGGTTTTTAGGGTAGAATAAGAAGAAATTCCGTGTCAAATATACTTAAAAAAACGAGTAGATATTCTTAGATCTTTAGACTTTCGCAAGCAATTTTTGCAGTTGCTTCCTCCGCTTTTTTCTTCGAACTAGCTGTTGCTTTGGAAATTTCACTTCCTTCTAGTACTAATGCCATTTGGAAGCTTTTGTTATGCGATTCTCCAGTTTCACTTTGTAATTCAAAAGAAAACGACTTATTGGTTTTTTGTGTCCAATGAATAAAGTGTTTTTTATAACTGCTAATTTCTTTTTCTAAGGTTTCTAAAGAGAAATATTTTTTAATTATTTTACTGATGATGAAGTTTCTACAAAATGGTTCACCTTTATCTAAATAGATCGCTGCAATCAATGCTTCAAATGCATTTCCAAATACTGAAACAGGAATTTTCCCACCTAAATTGGTTTGTATGAATTCATCAATTTTAAACTCTTTAGCTAATTTATTGAGAGTATGTCTACTCACCATTTTCGAACGAATGTCTGTAAGTACACCCTCGTCTTTTGTTGGTAGTTTATGGTAGAGATATTCTGTAATAACAGAGTCTAATATAGAATCACCTAAAAATTCCAATCGTTCATTGTCGCCATATTTTGGTTCTTCAATAGAGCTATGACAAAATGCTTGATGATAGAATTGTGTGTTTTCGGGAGTAAAGCCCAAAATACTACTTAGTGCTGTTGCTAAGGGATCGGTAGAAGGGGTAGATAAAAGCTTATTAAGCCACTTCATCATTAAGCTTCATAAGCTTTAAGGATAATCGAAGCATTATGCCCACCAAAACCAAAAGTATTACTCATTATTGCTTTTACCTCTTTCTTCTGAGCTTTGTTAAGGGTGAAATTTAAGTTTTCATCTAATTCCTCATCAAAATTATGATTATTGATAGTAGGAGGGATGATACCCTTTTGAATAGCCAAGATAGAAGCAATTGCTTCTACAGCTCCTGCAGCACCTAATAAGTGTCCTGTCATAGATTTAGTAGAACTAATGTTTAATTTGTAAGCATGTTCACCAAAAACATTTTTTATTGCTTTCGATTCTGCAATATCTCCTAGTGGAGTAGAGGTCCCGTGTACATTTATGTAGTCAATGTCTTCGGGTTTCATGTGTGCATCTTCCAAAGCATTCAACATCACTCTTATTGCACCTCTCCCTTCGGGATGTGGAGCAGTAATATGATGTGCATCTGCAGAGAGACCTCCACCCATAACTTCTGCATAAATTTTAGCACCCCTTTTAATGGCATGGTCGTATTCTTCAAGAATTAAAGTTCCTGCACCTTCACCTAAAACAAATCCATCGCGATCTTTATCGAAAGGTCTAGAGGCAGTACTAGGGTCGTCGTTACGTGTAGAAAGGGCTTTAAGAGCGTTAAATCCACCAACTCCGGCTTGGTTAACAGAAGCTTCAGAGCCACCAGTAACAATAATATCTGCTTTACCTAAGCGGATATAGTTAAAAGAGTCTAATAAAGCATTTGAAGAAGAGGCACATGCCGATACGGTTGTGAAATTTGGTCCACGTAATCCGTATTTAATAGAAATCATTCCAGCTGCAATATCAGCTATCATCTTAGGAATGAAAAACGGGTTAAAACGAGGCGTCCCTTCGCCAGTAGCAAAGGCAGAAACTTCGTCGTAGAAGGTTTTTATACCTCCAATTCCCGAGCCCCATATTACACCCGCACGATCTGGGTCTATTGCATCAAAGTCAATTTTGGAATCCTCCATTGCCTCGGCAGTAGCCACCATAGCGTACTGAGTGTATGGGTCTTGTTTTCGGGCATCCTTACGATCCATATGATCGGTCGGATTAAAATCTTTGACTTCGCAAGCGAATTGAGTTTTGAATTTGGACGCGTCGA
>CAJWJW010000056.1 GCA_913041775.1 uncultured Flavobacteriales bacterium | reverse complement strand
CATCTATTTCTATAGAGACTACAGAAATGGAAAGGTTTTTGTGTTTAAAGATTTCCGACAATGGAATTGGTATCCCCCAGGAAGAATTAAGTAATGTAAAAAACAAATTCTTTAGAGTTCCTACTGGAAAAGTTCACAACGTAAAAGGATTTGGCTTAGGTTTGTATTACGTAGATCAGATCTGTAAAGCACACAACTGGCAATGGGATATTGAAAGTGAATCAAACAAAGGGACTAGCGTACTCTTTAGAATTAAAAGATAAAAATGGCGAAGATTTTATATGTTGAAGACGATTTGAGTTTAAGCTTTGTAACACACGATCAGTTAGAAAAACATGGCTATGAAGTTTTTTCATCCGGAGATGGTCTCAATGCCTTAGCCCTTTTTAAGAAAGAGATTTTCGACCTTTGTATTTTTGATGTAATGCTCCCTAAAATGGATGGCTTTGAACTTGCCATAAAGATAAGAGAGACAAATAAGCATATTCCGATTCTATTTTTAACCGCTAGGTCTATGCAAGAAGACAAGCTAGAAGGTCTAACCATAGGTGGCGACGATTATATAACCAAGCCATTTAATATTGAAGAGCTCTGCCTTAAAATAGAAGTCTTTTTAAAACGTAAGCTGGTTAACAAGCCCATTAAAGAATTCTACCAAATTGGTCTTTACCTATTGGATGTAAAAGAACAAAAACTAAAATATGGAGCTAACGAAAGAAACCTTACACTTAAAGAAACAAAGCTTTTATCACTACTCGTACAAAAGGCAAATACCATTACAAAAAGAGAGAATATACTCGTAACCCTTTGGGGTAAAAATGATTATTTCTTAGGACGTAGTTTAGATGTTTTTATCTCGCGTTTAAGAAAATACCTTAGCGAGGATCCAACTATACAAATTGAAAATATAAGAGGTGTTGGATTTAAATTAGTGCTTTTAGAAAAAGAAGTTAATAGACGGAGATAGAATTCAGGTGGAAATTGCTATTCAAAACTCATCACTATTTGCAACCTAGTCATTCCTCAACTTTTTGACTCCGAGACCATTTTGACAATTCTTACTTAACCAACGATTTAATTCCGTAGAAATAAGCCTCTTCACAGGGATTACATCCTTCTTCCATCATTTTAAACTTCTCCATAATAAGATCTTGGGTTTCTTTTTCGGAGGTATAAAATTCAGCTTGTAAGTCGGAGAATTTTAAAGCGCCGGAACCCAACTTTTCAAAAGTAGATTCCTCCAGTAAAGAAGGTGCATTTTCGGCTTTTACAGAAAACCCGACCATTTCAATTTTCTCTTTTCCACAGCGGAATACTTTTAAGTACTTCTCATCTCTATGTTCTAGAAAACTGATCTTCTCCAAAGATTTCTCCCATACAATATCACAAAACATCTCAAGAATGGTGTCCGCTTCTTCGGGTTTGTCTTTTTTTATTGAAACCCAGTCTTCACCTGTTATGGTATTGGCAGAAAGGAATTTAATAAAATCCTCTTTTAAAGGGGCTAATTCTTCTGTGGTAAGCACTCTAAACTTCATGTAAAATAGCTTGAAAATGGAATTTCAAAATTAATTATTTTTGCACTCTAGAATCCTTTATTCTGCTGAATTTTCGGACTCCAATTCTGCATCATACTTTTTTTTGTATTTCTCGTATAAATCAGTCTG
Organism: uncultured Flavobacteriales bacterium; assembly: GCA_913041775.1. Taxonomy (GTDB): domain Bacteria; phylum Bacteroidota; class Bacteroidia; order Flavobacteriales; family UBA7430; genus UBA6772. Next base: position 6,591 of record CAJWJW010000056.1, on the reverse strand, counting down.
ATGGTTCGATAAATCTAAATGCTTCCCTCTAATAAAAGCATGACTAATTTTATTGGTCATCATGTCTAAGGCATCACCATCGGAAACAAATAAAGTAGCATCCTTTCCTACTTCTAAACTACCCAAACGATTATCAATACCTAAAATTTGAGCAGTATTTAGGGTAATACTCATTAGCGCTTCCTCCTTAGTTAATCCATAAGCCACAGCAGTACCTGCAGTAAAAGGTAGATTTCTGGAGCCCATTCGCTCCATATCGCCTTCGTAATCTAAACAATATAAAACCCCAGCATCTTGTAAAATTTTCGGTGTTTTAAAGGCTATATCAACAGCGTCATTTTTATGTGACGGCAGACGGTGAACTCGATTTAATACAACTGAGATTTCGTGCTCTGCAATAAAATCTGCTATTCGCCAAGATTCTTCAGCACCTACTAAAACTATTTTATTAATCCCCTTTTTTTCAGCAAACAAGACTGCTTGCTTTATGCCTTTGGCAGAACTTACATGAATAAAAAGCTGCTTAGAACCATCAAAAACACCCTCCATAGCTTGATAGGTAATATCTAATTGAGGCTTTTGTGTTAAATAATAACTCTTCGCATTGTCGAAGAACTTTTCTAAAGTCTTTAAGTCTTCGCTAAAATGGTCTTTAGAGTCATGCATATGTTTGTCGTCCCCGTACAACCTAGGTTTGCGAGGCCAGTTTAAATGGACGCCATCATCTTCCTTATACAAAGCATCTTCGTAATTCCATGCATCAAATTCTACAATACTCGAAGTACCAGAAATCATCCCTCCTTTGGGTGTTATTTGTCCTACTAAAATTCCATTCGTACGAATGGTAGGCAATACAGGAGAATCTGTATTATAAGCGATAATACTTCTGATATGAGGATTAAGTTCTCCAACCTCATCAAAATCTCTGGTAGCTCTTACGGCATCTATATCTGCTAAGCCCAAAGTAGTATTAGGCAATATAAACCCAGGATAAACATGCTTTCCAATCACATCAAAATACGCTGCATTAGAAATATCAATTCGAACATTACTCGCATCTTCAACAGAAGTGATTTTTCCGTTCTCTAAAACAATTAATGAATTCTCTATAATTTCACCATTTCCTATATGTGCCTTAGCTCCATAAAGCATAATACGTTTGCCTTGATCTTGTGCTGGAGTTTGTGCCAGGGCAATCATAAAGAAGCAAAAGCAAAAACTTAAAAGGTTAATTTTTTTCATGTCGATATGCATTTCGTGAAAGATTCTTTGTTTTATTTATGCGATACTAGTCGTTGCAGTGGAAATGGTAGCTCCGGTCTTTGGTAATTTTCCTGCCAGATTTACCGCCGTCTTCTGCTCCCAGCATTTTCTGAATCAAACGATTGCGCTCCACATCATTTCGCAGTCTATTTTCAACATCCAATTCTAAAGAATAGTACAAACGACCATCTACATATGTTTGTTCTGCCTTACTATAAATAGACATAGGGTGGTTAGACCAAAGCACTATATCGGCATCCTTTCCGGCTAATAAGCTTCCTACTTTAGCATCTACGTGTAAAAGCTTAGCAGGGTTTAAGGTCACAAACTTCCATGCATCTTCTTCGGAAGTATTTCCATATTTCACAGCTTTTGCAGCTTCCTGATTTAAACGTCGTGCCATCTCAGCATCGTCAGAATTAAAAGCAGTTACGATACCCATATCGTTTAACAAAGAACCGTTGTGTGGAATAGCATCGTTAACCTCGTATTTATATGCCCACCAGTCGGAAAAGGTAGAAGCTCCCGCGCCGTGAGCTTTCATTTTTTCGGCTACTTTATAACCTTCTAAAATATGGGTAAAAGTGTTTAAAGTGAAATTCATAGAGTCTGCAACTTGCATAAGCATATTAATTTCAGACTGACGGTATGAGTGACAGGTTATCTCTCTTTGATCCTCAAGAATTTCCAAAATACACTCTAAATCCAAATCTTTATGAGGCATTTTACTTTCGTTTTTCTGACTAGCAGATAATCTAAACCAAGCATTCCATTCTTTTTGGTAAGCTCTAGCTCTGGTAAAGGCATCGAAATAAACCTGCTCTACTCCCATGCGAGTTTGTGGAAAACGGACGCGAGAATAAGAGCCCCAATTACTTTGTTTTACATTTTCTCCAAGTGCAAATTTGATGAAAGGTTTAGCGTCTTCAAATAGCATTTCTTGAGCACTAGCACCCCATCGCATTTTTATTAAGGCTGATTGTCCGCCAATAGGATTAGCAGAACCGTGGAGCAATTGCGAGGTAGTTACACCACCAGCCAACTGTCGGTAAATATTAATATCGTTGGGACGTAAAGCATCTGCCATTTGAACCTCTGCAGAACTTGCTTGACTTCCTTCGTTTACACTTCGCAAGGCTATATGCGAATGCTCATCTATAATCCCAGAAGTTAAATGCTTGCCCTCGCCATCTATAATTTCGAAGGCATATTTATTTTTAATCGCATTTACTGAAACGTTCCCAACTGCTATAATTTTACCATCATAAATTGCCAGAGATGAGTTTTGTAAAACACCTTCTTTCTCATTAGTCCAAACTGTAATATTTGTAAAAAGAACAGCTTTTTGTTGTGGTTTTTCTTTCCAACCATAGGCCATATTTGGGGACCATTGCTCACCCATTTCGTTCAACAGCTGCACTTTATTTACATCTATTAATAAATTGCTTTTTTTGGTTTTAGAGCTCTTTTCTACGAAGGCCGATTTCTTTTTTAACACAAAAGAAACCCAGTCGCCATTTGCCAATTGCCCTTCCCCTTCTATAGGGTCTAAGCCTTGACCACTTAAACGAATTAACTTCTCGTTTTCATCTTTATAAGAAATGTTAATCAGCTTATTTTCTAGCTTAAAAGAAACCTTTAAAGTGTCTTTAGTGGTAATCTGCACTTTTAATTTTTCTAGAGTACCACTAATCTCAAATGGCAAAATAGTTCCATCAATTTTTAAAATATACGAACCTCTATAATCGTGTTCTTTTATAGGATTGATTGTATGACCAATACCGTGTACCCAATTTTCTAATAGAGTGCTTTCTGTATCAAACAAGTTTTTGTCGAAAATAAGAAAGTTGGCCTTCATCCCTTTTTTAAGCAATCCATACTGATCTGCTATGCTTAGCATTTTTGCAGGTATGGTAGTTAAAGAATTCAGGGCTATTTCTTCAGACAAACCGTGTTCTACGGTTTTTCTAACATGTTTTAAAAAGGCCCCTTTGTTCTTTAAATCGTAAGCGGTAAAAGCAAAAGTTACACCTGCAGAAGCCAATAATGATGCGTTTGCAGGAGCCAATTCCCAGTGTTTCATTTTCTCTAAACTCAAGTCTAAACAATCGTATGGGTCACTAACATCGTAAGCTTCAGGGAAATTTAACGGCAGTATAAATTGAGTTTTAGAATCTTTAAATTCCGACAGACTTAAATACTCATCTCCAGAACCTTTAACAATAAAATTCATTTTAAACTCTTTACCTATAGCAGCTGCATTGCGAATAGCATAGTGATTATCGAGTTCTATAATGGGTTTTAACTTTAGGTTTTTATGTAATTCCACCAAGCTTAAATTGCTATAATCTTTATTGTGATTTGCCCAAATAGCATCGTAAATAGATTGACGTAACAAGGCGATAGATCCCATAAAAGAACTAGGGTAATTCTGACTCGAGCTCCCTTTAGAAAAAGAATAATGTGCGGAGGCATTCGCTTTAATCAATTCTTCTTGTGGTTCTCCAGAACCTAAGCTCACCAAAGCCGAAGCACCTCTAATAATTCCGTCTGCACGGAAAGAAAGAACAGAACCAAAACCAATTTCTCTATACGCTGTAGCAGCTACAGAGTTAGTAACAAAGACTTCTGAAGCTGAAAATTCTGGTTTTAAAGCTTGGTTCCACGAATATGAACCAGAAGTATTACTTTCCAACTGCGGACGAGGGTTCCATGTTGAGTTTTCTAAATTATCAAGTCCATAATTACTATAAGGGTCGATAAAAGAAGGGTATACATGCGCTCCTTCGAGATTGTGGATAATCGCGTTTTCTGGAATGTTTATAGCCTGTCCTACATTGAGGATTTCTTTATTTTTAACTAATAAAATTCCTCTTTGAATAGTTGTATGGGCGTTTACATGAATTTCAGCATTGATAAAAGCATGAATTTCATTGTATGTTAAGGCGACTCCGTTTACAGGAAAATTCTCTTGTGCTGGAACTTGGAGTACACTTACTACACAAAAGAATAAGACACTTAAGTATTTCATAATTGATGAGATTTTAAAACGTGAAATTAATCTATTTATTCGAATGCTTACTAGTTTGCAAGAATAGATGAATTACAGGATATAGAATACAGGAGACAAAAAACAAATGGCAGTTATCAGATTCTTAAATCTAAGCTTTAAACGACCATTTTATCACAGGAGTCTTTTTATAATTTTCAATTTAAGAATTTACGTAGTACAATTCACCATTTACGTTTTAGCAATTTTCAATTTTTTAGCTGATAGCTGATTGAAATTAGTAAATTTGCTTGAATTAAAACCCGAACTATGTACACAGGACTAAAACACCTACACAGCTTTTTACCGTATTTACTACTTACCGTTTTGGTATTGGCATTTGTAAAATCGTTTATTGCATATCGTACGAATCAAGCACATACTGATGCACATAGAAAAAACGGTTTAATCGTTTTAATTTTAGCACACATCCAATTACTTATAGGGCTTGCCTTGTATTTTATTAGCCCTAAAAGTGGTGCAGCATTAAGCGATATGGGCGCTGCCATGAAAGATGCTACTTTGCGTTTGTATGCATTAGAACATCCATTAATGATGATTATTGCCATTGTATTTATAACCATGGCTTATTCAAAATCTAAAAAAGATATAGCAGATCGTTTAAAACACAAAGTAAAATCGGTGTATTATCTAATTGCATTAGTTTTAATTTTAAGTAGAATCCCTTGGTCTGTTTGGCTATAAACTTCATTTATGTCGCAAAGAGTAGAAATAGTACCTACGGGAGAAAGAGCCGTTTTAATCGGTGTAATAACTCAGTTCCAAAACGAAAAAAAGTCGAAGGAATATTTAGATGAGTTGGCCTTTTTAGCAGAAACTGCGGGGGCAAACCCTGTAAAACGTTTTACCCAAAAAATGGCTAAAACAAATCCGAAGACCTTTATAGGCTCGGGTAAAATACAAGAAATAGCACTTTTTGTAGAGGACAACGATATAGACATTATTATTTTCGATGATGAACTTTCGCCTTCACAACTAAGGAATATTGAAGAAGTTTTTCGCGACCGTAAAGTCTTGGATCGAACCAACCTTATCCTCGATATTTTTGCGGGTAGAGCACAAACAGCACATGCTTGTACGCAAGTTGAGCTAGCACAATACCAATACCTCTTACCTCGACTAACCAATTTATGGACGCACCTTTCTAAGCAAAAAGGTGGTATTGGGATGAAAGGACCTGGAGAAACGGAAATTGAAACTGATAGACGTATTATCCGCGAACGTATTACACTTTTACAGAAAAAGCTAAAAACCATCGATAAGCAGATGGCTACGCAGCGTAAAAATAGAGGTCAAATGATACGTGTTTCACTAGTTGGTTATACCAACGTAGGGAAGTCTACTATTATGAACGCCTTGAGTAAATCGGAGGTTTTTGCAGAAAATAAACTCTTTGCTACACTAGATACAACAGTACGTAAAGTGGTGATTGAAAATTTACCGTTCTTACTTTCCGACACTGTAGGATTTATAAGAAAGCTGCCTACGCAATTGGTAGAGTCTTTTAAATCTACATTAGACGAAGTAAGGGAATCTGACTTTCTTATTCACGTAGTAGATATATCGCACGAGCATTTTGAAGAACAAGTAGAATCTGTAAATAAGATTTTGAATGAAATTCAAGCATCCGATAAGCCTACTTTAATGGTGTTTAATAAAATTGATTTATTTACATACACCAAAAAAGATGAAGACGATTTAACAGACCATACAAGAGCAAATAACTCTTTAGAGGATTGGGGGGAAATATGGATGCCTAAGATGAATAACAACTGTATTTTTATCTCTGCCCGCGAAAAAAATAATTGGAACGAGTTTAAAACAACCGTTTACGACTTGGTAAAAGAAATTCATACTAGACGTTATCCTAATAACAAGTTCTTGTATTAGTTTTCTACTATATAATTGAGCTGCTTAAACTCGCAGAGCCTAAGCAGCTCAATAAATCACTTCGATAAGCGTTCTATTTATTTATACATTTGTATATTTGTAGGCAATGAACAAACTAAAACACAAACTTTTAAGAATTCCTGCACTTGCTTTAGCCTTTTTTGTGGCAATACTAAGTATGGGTTTCACCTATAACTGGGACGTTTGTTTAGATGTGGAAGAAATTCCTGTTTGTGCTCAAGAGAAAGATCAAGGAGATTGTTGTTGTTTAGATATTCCGGAAATCCCTGCTTGTTCATGTGCAGACAAAAGTCATAACAGCTGCGATTTATCTTTTAGTAAATATGTTCAGTTTGATTTTGAGGTTT
>CAJWJW010000055.1 GCA_913041775.1 uncultured Flavobacteriales bacterium | reverse complement strand
GTTAGGGTTAGGGTTAGGGTTAGAGTGTTTCGTACTCGCCTGACTCAGGAAGTTTGAGTTGGTATTTTTGATTCAAGAAATCGATTTCTAAACGACCTGAAAAAATATAAGTATTAGCGTCAATTACATCTTCTGCTAAATCTATGGTATCGTATTCGTCCTCTATTTCTCCAAATATCTCTTCTATTATATCTTCTACTGTTAACAAACCAGAAGTTCCACCGAACTCATCTACCACAAGCGCAATGCTTTTCCTTTCTTTAATAAAGAGGTTTAAAATATCGTTGGCAGTAATCGTTTCGGGAATAAGTGCAATTGGCAGTAAGATCGATTTTATATCGATGGGCTGCTTAAAGAGTTCGTAAGAGTGAGTGAAACCAATAATGGTGTCTATATTTTCTCGGTAAATAACAATTTTAGAAAAGCCCGTTTCTGTAAATTTATCTTTAAGGTTTTCTATGGAATCATTAATTTCCATAGCAACAATTTCATTTCGAGGCACCATACATTCGCGTGCTTTTACGGTAGAGAAATCTAATGCATTTTGAAAAATCTGTATTTCCGAATCTTGATCATCCAAGTCTTTTACACTACTAGCATGTTCTTCTAGATATTTCTGCAGGTCTACTCTACCAAAAGCAGGCTTTTGATCTAACGGCTTTATACCCATTATATACCTGAGAACGAAGTTAGAAATCCCCACCACCAGAGAAACAATAAAATAGAGCCCATAATAAAAACCCCAGGCAGGAACAGCAAAAAGACTCATAAGTTTATTCGCATTTAAGGCAAATATAACCTTGGGAATAAACTCGGCGGTAACTAAAACTATGGCTGTAGAAAAAAGGGTTTGCAAAAATAATACAAGACTATTTACAGTGGTAATCTCTCTTAAAAATGGCTCTAAAACCAAAGCCATCTCTATACCATAAACCACTAATGCTATATTATTCCCCACCAACATGGTCGCAATAAAACGCGACGGGCTTTTTAAGAGTGGCGACAAAAGACGAGCACTAAACTCCCCTCTTTTTTTCATCAATTCTATATGTAATTTATTAGAAGCAACGAACGCTATTTCCATACCCGAAAAAAAGGCGGAAAATAAAAGAGAAACGAGTATGATTAATAAACTACTGGGGTCCATGAATAATTAATCTTCTTGAGAATATTGTTTTTTGCGTACACGATGCATAAAGTAAGCGAGTGCTGAAGCTCCCAAATACATCAAACCATCGTTTAATTGATCCAACATAAATATATGGTAAAGGGAATCTAATAATGCGCAAACGGCAAATAATAACCAGAGTACAATAAATATTTTTTGAGCCTTATTCTGCATGATCTAAGTTTATGATTCCACTACTCTTTTTAAGGGTATATTCATTAAAATATATATCTGACTCAAAACCTACCCCTCTTATAACTTGGCCGTTTTTGGTGATTTTAACAAACTCTTCGGTATAAATGAGTTCCTTAACCTCGTCCCAAATTAAATATTCTGTTTCTAATTTATCTCCGTTTATGTTTTGTAATAACACATTTCCTTTGGCCTCTATAAGCTTGTCTTTAAGGTGTTGAATGGCATAGTCAGATCTTAAATATGCATCTTTATTTCCTTGAGACTCAAAAGACTCTAACTCTATTCCTTTAGGGAATTCAAGGTATGCTTCTTCCACATCATACCGAAACATTTCTGGGGAATTTAATTTAAAAGAAGCTTTCCCTTTTTTGGTGTAAAACCAGGCTATATCAGTTGTTGAGACTGTCGGCTCATTTAGTTCTTTTGAAAGAGCTTCCATTTCTACAGGCTTAGTTTTACACGAAAAAAGCATTGCAAGCCCTAACAGGACTACAATGCTTTTATTATTTCGATTTATAGAAAGCCTCATAATGAGCTTGTTTTAGCTAGCTAAAATACTTATTTTGGAACCTTTACATTTACAGTTTCTGTGTACCAACACTCAATTTTGTAGGTAGGAACATCAATCAATCCTTCTGTAAAAACATCAGTTTTACTTGGCATTTGCTCAGTATATTTTCCAACCCTATCTGCAACTTTTGCTTTTACAGAAGAATCTATACTTACAGCATATTCGTATTTATCTATAGCCGCCCAATAACCAACTCTTTTTAAGAATTCTGTTTGCAGCTCCCCACACTTACGAGATGTTTTTGCGTAAAGATCTCCAATAAGTATATATGGCTCTCCCCAACCATAACGGAAAGAGGCTGCTTTTAAAGCATTACTTTTAGCAGACACATTCTTGTTCATTGCTCCGTAAGTTTGTGCCAAACGGTAAGCGTATTGAGCTTTATTCAGGTTGTCTTCTTCGTTGTCTAAAGCATAACTATAAAACTCTAAGGCTTTATCGTAATCTTGACGTTTTAATGAACGAATTCCCATGTTTGCAGCTGCAGATGGAGAAGGGTCAATATTGTAAAGAGCTTCAGAAATAGTAAAGAATATATCGGTATTAGTACAGTCCTTTTTATTCAACAATTTGGCAGCACGCTCTAGCCAAGAAATATCTTCCTTTTTCGTGTCAAAATTAGCTGTATAAAGCTCTACCAACTTCTCGCAAGTAGCATGAGGTTCAAGTGTCTTTTCGAGGTTCGCTTTTACGTCAGACAAAGTAGATAGTTCCTTGCGGTCTTTTTTTAGAATTTTAGCTTCTTTAGAGCTAAGGCTTTCTGCTTGCTCTGCAGTATATATGTCTTGCATTAACTTTGCTTCCTTGTAAGAAATAACACCCGAAAGATCGGAGAATAAAGCAATTAAATCCGACACCTTAAGCACTTTAGTTTGAACCAATTTAGTCGTTGCAATAAAGTAATAATTAATTACGCTTGCAGTACTCGAATTTCCTGCCATTGTAAAAGCCTCTGCTAAGGCTGACTGAGACTCTTGTAAGCCTTCGGTTGTGCCTTTTTTAAGCCTATACATGTCTGCAGCCTTATAACCGAGAACTCTTGCCTCGGTGCCCGCATAGTATGTGTTTCTTTGGTCGTAAACCATCATTAAAGAATCCACTAAAACAGCTTTACGAGTTTCATCGGTAACAACTTTAATTAAACCTTTAATAATTTTAGGGCCATGAATATAAATATTCTTGGTGCGCTTAGGTGCGTTGTCGAACAAATAAACCCATGATTTATATGCGTCTACATAGTTTTTCTGCTTGTAAAATTCGGTATAAATAGACAGGTTTTGCTCGCAAGCATCTTTATCTGATCCGTATTTTAAAAGGGCAGCCTCGTCTTGTGCAAAAGCAGAAAACGATAGTGACACAAGGGTAAACAAAGAAAATAATTTAACTCTCATAGCGTGTATTTGTTAATCTATTTTACGTTTCGTGAACCACTTATCGTTAAAAGTAAAGGCTAAGTGAAGCTTGATGTATTTCTCCTCTACTAAGTTGTTTTCTATCGCACCTCTTTTACCTAGCTGAACACCAATATTTGCAATGGTATTAGAGCGTTTTAATGGCAAACCAAAACCAAGGCTAAGGCTTAAGTCGTGTAAATTTTCTTGAGTTGCATCTTGGCTTAATTCTGTTATAGCTAGAGAGCCCGTATTGTAGTTAACCCCCATGCGATATTGAATGTTTTTCCAATAATTATGAATATCCTTTTTGTTAGGTATAAACCAGGCACCCAGCTTAAATTGAGTAGCATTTTGAAGGTTTGCGTCAGGCGATCCAAAAAGACTTAATTTAGACCATTCTTTAAATTCAAACTCCCCAGAAACAAACCAGAAATCTTCTTTCCCTAAAGACAAGCCTGCCCCAAAAGCCATTGGTAAAACTAAACCGTTAGATTTCGCGGCATCTATAGAGACCGTATCTCTTACATACTCAAAGTTATTTACAATATTATACGTGTAAATTCCTCCTTTATTACTTGCATTTAAATTTGCTTGCGGACTGAAGGTAGCGCCAAAAATTAACTGCTTATCTGTAATAGTTGTCTGGTATTGAACACCGGCATCAAAAGAAAAATCTTTTACGGTATAAAGACTTTCATCTCTACGGTTAATAAAGCCTGGTTCGTCAGACCATAAATCTCTTCTTTCCTCAAGGGTACCGAAAAGAATATTGGTAGTTGCTCCTAAAGAAAAGCCTTCAAATAGTTCGGCTCCTATGCTAAAAAAAACACGATTTAATCCACCAGAACCTATATAGTCTATGTGGGTGTTTAGAGTGTCGGATTCGTCGGTCCAAACAGAGCTTTCAGACAACCTATAACCCTTAAAAGAATAGGGTAATAATCCCGCGCTAAGTCCAACACCTTTGGCGATAGGAAAAGCTAAACTAAGGTAAGCCATTGATGAGGTGAAAGTTTCTTGCTGTAAATTAGCGTCTTTCAAAAACAAAGAAGCTCCTTTTACCCCAACCTCAAAAGAGGTTAAGCTTAAAGCGCTTATAGAGGCGGGGTTACTTAAATTTAGCTGATTATGAGAACGTAGGGCTATGCCGACACCACCTAAGTCGGTGTTTAGTGCAAAGCCTTGGTTTTGAAATTCCCCTATTCCAAAAGAAGAATAAGGAGAATACGTGTTTTGCTGAGCCATTGTAAATAGAGGCAAGCAGAGTAAGGTAAATAATAAACTATTCGTTATTTTCATGGCTGTTGTGTTCCAGTATAAAGTGCATCCCCTTTAACAAGATATCTGCGTCGGCAAAGATGCTATTTTTTAATTTCTTATCAAAGAAAGCTACATCACCTCCTGTAAGAATTATCTTTACTTGCGGGTAACGCAATTTATAGGCGTCTATTATGCCGTCTAACTCCATTAACACTCCATTAACTACGCCCGATAAAATAGATTGCTCTGTAGACGTACCTATAAGGTCTCTAGGAGCGTTTAATTCTACTAAAGGCAATTTACCAGTAAATTTATGTAGAGATTTAAGGCGCATTTTTAAGCCTGGGGAAATATTTCCGCCCAAATAAACCCCTTCTTTACTTATTATATCAAACGTGATACAGGTGCCTATGTCAATTATTAAAACATTTTTATTTGGGAAACTTAAAAAGCCGCCAGCCGCCAAAGCAAGACGATCGGCGCCTATTGTTTGGGGTGTATTATACTTATTTATAAAAGGCATTTTTAGTTTTGAGCTCAAATAATGTACTTTTATAGGTGATTTTTTTAAGAGCTCTTCCAATTCATTTTCTAATGGTTTTACGGTACTTACAAGTACGCTTGTTGCCTGTCCTGAAAAACAATTTAGCAGTTCTTTTAACTCATTATCAGAGCAATAACCTTTATTGTCTAACAAACCCTCACTAAAAGTAGCGTACTTAATTCTAGTATTTCCTATGTCTAAAATGAGTTCCATAATCTGTAATTATTTTACAACAATAATAATAATGTAAATTAATAAGGCTTTTCTTTGATAGATAAAATCCTTGTGTCTATATTTGCATCCTCAATAATGGTGCTATAGCTCAGTTGGTAGAGCAATGGACTGAAAATCCATGTGTCCCTGGTTCGAATCCTGGTAGCACCACAAAAAGCCCTATACGAAAGTATGAGGCTTTTTTGTTTGCCATAAATTTTATTTATTGGTTAATAAGAAGTCGAAACGGTAGTGTGCGTGGGGTAGTCTTTCGTTTTGATTCAAAAAACTTCCTTTCAAGTTGGTGGTCTCTGCTAACTTCATCATTTCCACTTCAGACCAAAACTTCCCCATTTTAGGTTGATTAAAAAGCCGTTGTTTAAAATAATAAACACGTTTGGCAAATGTATTATAATAGGACCAAAAATATTTATTATCAGGGATGTCGCCTAGTAAGATAATGCCCTTTGGCTTTAAAAGCTTTTTCATTTCAGAGACAACCTTTAGGCCGTCCTTAAAATTAAAATACTGAAAAGAAAAGTTAAGCATTATTTTATCGAATTTTTCAGTGGTGTGTTCTGTAAGTGATGTCGCGTCTCCCAAAAGATATTCGACATTAGAGTATATGGTGTTTTGTTTGGCACTATTTATTAATCCAGTCGAAAAATCTATTCCCAACACAGTGTTGCAATGCTTCGATAGTTGTTTTGTAATAAGCCCATTTCCACAGCACACATCTAAAAGAGTATCTGTAGTTGATAGCTTTAATAAGTCCACAAGGTGGCGTTCAATCAACAAAAGATTTTCTCTTTCATTATTAGACCCCCTTTTTACTTGATTAAAAAGTGATTTATCGAGCGCAGATTTATTCCAATAACTTTTCCAATAATACATAATTACCTAAACGTTTAGTAAGCGAAATTACTACTAAAAAATAAAACCTTATCGATAAATAAGGTTTTGATTAGCTTAAGTTAAGGGGTTACTTTTTCTTGAAAACAGAATACAACACTATAAGGGTGATAACGCCAATAAAACTGTTGTCGCCTAATTGACTAGAGGCGTTTATAATATTAGCTAATGGATTCCAGCCGAACAAAGGCGTGCCGACCATTAACTGAACTACAATGCCGAGACACAAAAAAGGGACTGCAACATCTACCGAATAGCTTATGGCTTTTTTTATGTACTTGAGTTGATTTTTAAACTTTTCTCCCATTGTGTTTAAATTAAATAATTAAAGCCCTACAAGTGTAGGGCTTTAATTATGTTAATTATTTTTTACCCACAAAGGATAAAATAACTAATAATGCAATTAACCCTACAAGGCCTGACGTTGCAAATTCATTCACTAAACCAGTGATCGATCCGATTACGTCCATTCCTGTCCAGCCAATTCCTAAGACTTGTGCCGTAATACCAAGTCCTACTAAAGACATTAATAAAGCGGTTAATCCTGAGATTAAATCTCCTAGCATTTTAAAAGCGTTAGCCATAATAATTAAGGTTTTAGTTAATACGCTCAAATATAGAAAGATAGATTGTAGACTTCAAAATTATAAATGTAAAGCGTCCTATATTTTAAGGTAAGCAGTGTGTACTATTTTAATGCACAAAAAAAACCAGTAAACCTTACTGTTGTTGGTGTATTTTATATTTAATACTCTGATTATGAGTCTTTTTCATTGTACTTATGAACAACCTAATGTTATTAAGTATAATCAGCTACAACTCCATATATAACTAGTAGTGTGGTGTATAAGAACTAAAAAACAGCGTGTAAACTCTTTTTTTTCTATTTTATAGTTTTTTTAGTTAAAAAGACGCTAGTTTAAGTGTAAATCTGTTTGAATATTTTCTATTTTTTTATTCAATTTATTCTTAATTAGCTCATAATCCTTTTTATTATTCATTTTTTCATTCACAGAAAAATAAAATTTTATTTTAGGTTCTGTACCTGAAGGGCGCGCGGTAACCTTAGTTCCTTGCTTTGTAATAAATTGCAATACATTGGATTTAGGTAAGCCTGTTTTTTCGGTATCCAAATAATCTATAAACGACACAACCTCTTCACCTACTATGGTTTTAGGTGAGTTAGCTCGTAAATCTTCTAACATAGTGGCAATTTCTACAGCACCGTGTCTACCTTTTTTAGTAATAGAAATAAGGTCTTCCAAATAAAAACCATGTTCTATATACATCTCTTGCATTAAATCGAAAAGATTTTTACCCTTACTTTTAGCCCATGCAACCATTTCGGCAATTAACGCACAAGACATTACCGCATCTTTATCTCTTACAAAGTCTCCCGCTAAATAACCGTAACTCTCTTCTCCACCACCAATAAATTTTTCTTTACCCTCTAAAATTCTAATAATTGCCCCAATATGTTTAAATCCTGTAAGTGTGTTGTATACTTTTACTCCGTTAGCTACAGCCATTACGTCCATTAAATCGGTTGTCACAATTGTTTTTGCTATAAATTCTTTACCTGTTATTTTACCTAATTCTTTCCAGCGTATAAGTAAATAATTAACTAATAAAGAACCCGTTTGATTTCCATTTAATAAAACAAACTCTCCTGATTCGTTGGGTATAGCAATACCTACTCTATCAGCATCTGGATCTGTACCCATCACTAATTCGGCTCCTTTTTCTTTTGCCAAAGCTATCGCTAATGCTAGTGCTGCGGGCTCTTCAGGATTTGGTGATTTTACAGTAGGAAAGTTTCCGTCTATTATATCTTGAGAAGCCACTGTATGTACATTATTAAAACCAAAAGCTTTGAGTGCTTTAGGAACCATAACAGAGCCTGTGCCATGAATTCCAGTAAATACAATAGGTAAATCATTGTGTTCTATAATCGCTTTTGGAGACAAACTAAGCGTTTTTAAACGATTAACATACAACTCGTCCATTTCTTCTCCTAAAGGTAATATAAGGGCTTTATTCGCTTTA
>CAJWJW010000054.1 GCA_913041775.1 uncultured Flavobacteriales bacterium | reverse complement strand
ACATCGTTAAAATCGCCACATAAAAGAGTTGGGTAAGGGCTATTTTCTATCGAAGTAAGAATTGTATTTACTTGTTGAACTCTTTTTGAACTTGCAATACTTATTTTATTAGAAATTTCTTGAGTTTGTGTTTTTACTTCTTGTTCTGTATTCTCATCATCCCAATCTTTAAGTAGTTTGAAATTACTGTTTCCAAGATGTAATGATTCTAGATGTAGATTGTAGACTCTTACAGTATCGTAATTAAGTACTATATCTGCATATGCTGATATATTAGTGGTCGCTTCTTCAAATTGTAATTTGCCAGATGATACAATCTCGTAGCTACTGTAAATCTGATTCGATCCAAAAATAGATTTGTTCGTATAATTTATACTAGAATGAAATCCTGCTCTAGCTTCTTGTAAACAGACAATATTGGCATTTTCTTGATTTAAGAAATGGGCTAGTTTAGATTTTAAATCTTTTACATTCTCTTTAGATCCTCCATAATAGTAAAAGGACTGAGTATTATACGATAAGATAGAAAAGGAAAGGTCTTTTGCTAAAGCTTTAAATTTTCTTTTAGTTTGAAAAACAGGAACACTAAAAAAATAGCTCAAAATAAGTACCAATATAGATAGGTATATGAGTTTGTTAAACCGAATGAGCCAATAGAATACAAAAAACAAATGAATTGCTAATAATAGAGGGTAGCCTATGGCTAGTAAAGATCCGAAGGCAAAAGTCTTAGGGTTTATATAGGGCGCTAAAAAGGCGCAAGCCCAAAGTAATACCAGGAGTATGTTAACTATATAAAGTAGCTTATTTAGTAGAGATAAGTTTTTCACACTACATTTTTTTACTATTCTTAAACAAATACTCTTTCTCTTTTGCTGATAAACTATCGTAACCCGATTTGGCAATTTTATCTAAAATTGAATCTATTAATTCAGAACGATCAGATTTATCAGCTCTAAATTCATCATCTGTTTTAGCTCTCTTATGTACTGTTTTTAAATGTTTCTTTTTAAACAAACTTGCTAGAGAATCTACAAGATTGTAAAAAGGAATACTTAAGTCATTTCCTTTTTTCCACTGTCTAATATAAAACATTCCAAAAAGCGCACCTCCTAAATGGGCTATATGTCCTCCAGGATTACCTTCGGGGATATTTATAATATCAATAAATACAAAAGCAATAGCTAGGTACTTAATAGGAATACTGCCTATAAATGGCAAACTTATTTTATAATTCGGCACATAAGTAGCAACTGCAAATAAAATTGCCAATACCGAGGCCGAGGCACCAATTAAATGACTATTCGTATAACTGCTGAATACGGGGAATAAGTTAAAGGCAATTAAATAAGTAAATCCTCCTGCAAGCCCACCTAATATATAGATGCTGTATAATTTTTTAGCATTAAAATATTGTAGAAATATTTGTCCAGCAAAGTACAAGTAAATAAGATTCGATAGAATGTGAAAGAATTCTACATGCATAAACATATAGCTTAGTAGTGTCCATGGTTTGAACATTAAATCCTTCAAATTTACTGGTATTCCAAACCAGATTTCACTAGAAAATGTAGGGCTTTGAAATAAATAGGAAAGTGTACCTAAAAAATTAACCAATACAAAAACACCCAAGTTGATGTAGAGCAACTTAAATAATGCGTTGGCATTTGTAAAGCGGTATTTTAAGTCTTTTAGCACTAATAAAAATTTAGATCGTTTTTCTTCCAGTATTTTATCAGGATAAAGCCAAATAGCATTCCTCCTAAATGGGCAAAGTGAGCTACATTATCGCCTGCTGAGTTTTGTACACCTCCAACAAACTCTATGAGACCATATATAATAACAAAGTATTTTGCCTTTATAGGAAACAAGAAGTTTAAATAGATAACCTGATTAGGAAAACTCATTCCATAGGCGAGTAAGAGACCAAAAACAGAACCCGAAGCACCTACAACGGGCGTATGGTATAATCCGTATAAATGGCGGGCATCGTTAAAAAGAGGACTCATAGAATCGAACTTTCCGTTGTACACTAAATCATTAATTTGTTCTGCTGTAAATAAACTTTCTAAGCCTATTACCTGAAAATGGATAATTAAATAGTGTAAGAAAGCGGCACCAAAACCAGTAATTAAATAGTAGTTTAAGAATCGTTTAGGTCCCCATATATTTTCTATTTGTGTTCCAAACATCCACAAAGCAAACATATTAAAGAATATATGCGACATTCCCCCATGCATAAACATATACGATACAAATTGCCAAGGACTAAACTCTGGTGATTTGAAATAGTATAAGCCTAAGGTGTCGTTAAGGTCTATATTTGCTACAGAACCCAGGGTATACCGTGCAAGAAAAAATAACGCGTTAATGATGATTAAGTTTTTAACCACCAATGGCATGTTCGAAAATCCTCTACCTATACTCATTATTGAAATCGTTTAAAAAGTTCAGACATTTCTAATATAATGGCTGTTGGTTTGTTGTGTACAGAAACAAATGGCATCTCACAAGCAAATAGTTCGTCTATAAGTTGGTTCATTTCCTCGGTATTTAATGCTTGTCCTGTTTTAACAGAATTACTTAGCGCCAGGTTTTTTGCCATGTATTTATGACTGTCCTGTTTCCATGCATCGCTCTCGTTTTTATATGAGTCTAGCAACGCTTCAATAATCTTATCTACTTCTCCAGCCTTAGTCTCAAAAGGAACGCCATTTATCATTAAACAGAGCTCTGCAGGCATACTTATGTCGAATCCTAAAGATTCTACATCGTCTAGTATTTCCTTAAACAACTCCATATCTCCTGGAGATAAGTATATTTCTTGAGGAAATAGTAACTGCTGACTAAGCGGTCTTTTATTTGGAAGCGATTTAAAATATTGCTCGTATAATACTCGCGTATGTGCTCTTTGCTGATCAATAATAAGCAAGCCAGATTTTAATTGGGTAAGAATGAATTTATTTTGCAGTTGAAAAGAAAATCTACTTTCGCCAATATCTACTTCCATTTCTACTGTTTCAACCGATGGTTGGTACTCAGGAATGGCAGTATTCATATCATCTTGAATTTCTTCAAAAAGTGCTTCCCAGTGTTTTCCTTTCTCTGAGTTTGTAGGTTTTCTGTAGTTTTGTTGATGTTCTATAGGATTGTTTATTCCGCTAGAAAGTGCTGAGTTTCCTATTTCTCTTTCTTGTTCAAAAGGATTAAATGTAGGATCTACTTGAACATTTGGCGTTCTTAAAACTCTATTTTTTGAAGTTATAGGGACTTGAAATTCAGGATTTAAACTAAAGTCTAAACTCGGTGCAATATTGTATTGCCCTAAAGATCGTTTTAATGCCGATCGTAAAATAGCGTAGACACTTCGTTCGTCTTCAAACTTAATTTCTGTTTTTGTAGGATGTATATTTACATCTATTTTAGAAGGATCTATATCTAGAAACAAAAAGTAGGTAGGGTGCAAGTCTCCTTGCAGTAAACCTTCCATGGAATTTAATACAGCATGGTTTAAATACGAAGACTTTATAAATCGATCGTTTACGAAGAAATATTGTTCGCCTCGTGATTTTTTTGCAAACTCCGGTTTACATACAAAACCAGAAATATTAACTATATCGGTGTTTTCCTCTACAGGAACCAATCTTGGATTGTATTTTTTACCGTACAAACTCACCAGTCGTTGTCTAAGTGTTTCCTTAGGTAAGCGGTATTGTTCTTTTTCGTTATTGATAAGAGAAAATGTAATTACTGGGTGAGCAAGTGCAATTCGTATGAACTCATCTAATATATATTTGTATTCTGCTCTATCCGATTTTAAGAAATTGCGTCTTGCCGGCACATTAAAAAATAGGTTTTTAATCGAAAAGGAAGTCCCATTAGCACAGGTACATATTTCTTGTCCTTTAAATTTAGAGCCTTCTATAGTCAGTTGAATTCCTAATTCGGATTCTTCTGTTTTTGTTTTTAATTCTACTTGAGCAATGGCAGCAATGGCAGCAAGTGCCTCCCCTCTAAACCCTTTTGTACGGAGTGCAAATAGATCTTCCGCCTTAGAGATTTTTGAGGTTGCATGGCGTTCAAAACACATCCTAGCGTCCACTTCATTCATTCCAGAACCATTATCGATTACTTGAATGAGTGTTTTACCAGAATCTTTAATAATTAATTTTATGTCTGTAGCCTGGGCATCAATGGCATTTTCCATTAATTCCTTTACGGCTGCGGCAGGTCGTTGTACAACTTCTCCAGCAGCTATTTGGTTGGCAACGTGATCGGGTAGTAGGTTAATCAATTTTTAGAATTTTAAAATCCAATAAGCTATGAAACAAAGAATCGTTATAATTACGAGAACTCTAAGTGTAGATATTCTCTCTGGACTAGTCGCTTTTTTCTTCCAAGCCGAGCTAGTTTTTCCTTTTTCTATTCCGCCTTTACTTTGTGATTCAGCAAGCTCTCGTGCTTCTTCAATACGCTCCTTACGCTCGCTATAATAGCGCGTATGCATCTCAAACTGCTTATTCGAAGAAGTTCTTATAAAGGATG
This sequence comes from uncultured Flavobacteriales bacterium, assembly GCA_913041775.1. GTDB lineage: Bacteria > Bacteroidota > Bacteroidia > Flavobacteriales > UBA7430 > UBA6772. Next base: position 3,807 of record CAJWJW010000054.1, on the reverse strand, counting down.
GGAATTTAGGTGCTTTCATCAGTAACCAAAAGTAAAATATTAATTCAAAAAAAGAGCAGCCCTAGGGCTGCTTTCTTTAGATTCTTTTCAACTGTTGTTTCAGCATTTTAACCTGATCTTCTAGCATATTATGCTTGTCGAGTTTTTTAACCTCTGTAAGTAGTGTCGTTGCCTCTCTTTTTCTACGTCTAGACATTGCTAAACCAGCTAAGTTGAGTTTTGCTACTGCTTTATCTGTATCGTTCCTAAGACCAATGGTTAGTGCTTTTTTAAAGAATTTCTCAGCCTTGTTCATTTGTGTTTGAGAAAGAACCAATCCGTTTAAATAATAATAATACGCTTCTTGCGACTTAATCATCTTTTCGGGATGCTTAACTTTACTCAGTATTACTCCAGCTTTCGGCATATCATTCTTACGTAAATAGTAGAATGCTTTTAAAATACGCTCGTCTTTGAAAATGCTCAACACGACCAATCCCATAAATAAAAGAACGACTATTCCATAGCCAATTTCTCCTTGTGAGAATAAGTATATACTTGCGCTAAGAATAGCGAGTATAAGAGCAATTTTTATTTCCTTGTTATACATAAAATATATTTTGTGCGAATTTAAGTAAGCCTTTAGAATTGCTAAAGGAAAATCGTAAATATTAAGCTTTTAATTTTCTGATTTTATATCCTACCACTGCATACACTATCGTCATAAAAGGACTAATAATATTGAAGAAACAGAAAGGTAGATAGGTAAGTGTTGAAACTCCTAAAATACTAGCCTGTGTTGCACCACAAGTATTCCAAGGTATAAGTACAGAAGTTACTGTTCCTGCATCTTCTAAAGTTCTACTTAGATTTTCTGGAGCTAAACCTTGCTCTTTATAGGCCTCTTTAAACATCTTACCGGGTACTACAATTGCTAAATACTGATCTGAAGCCGTCATGTTAAAGAATATACAAGTTCCTGTTGTGGTTGCAACTAATGATGCCGTATTGGTCGCTAAACTCATTAATGCATTCGATATTCTTGCCAAAAAACCAGATGCTTCCATAATACCACCAAAACACATAGCACATATAATTAGCCATATAGTATTTAGCATTCCATACATACCTCCAGTACTGAGCAAACCATTTATCATCTCGTTGTCTGTGTTTATATTTACCTCTCTACTCATTGCATCCATTAATGTAATAAATGAGGCTTGAAAGTAGTTTGATGAATTCCCTAGTTCTGTTATAATTGTAGGTTGTGCTATTATTGCTGCAAGTCCACCTAAAAGTGTTCCAGTAAATAATGCTGGAATGGCTGGTACTTTCTTAACAATTAAGAAAATTACAGATGCAGGCACTAAAAACAAACAAGGGGTGATTGTAAATTTGGATTGTAAAGCAGATAAGATAATTTGAATATCGTCTGGGGATGTTTTTGTTTCTAAGTTTAAACCAAGAATCAAGAATATAATTAAAGTAATTACAATAGACGGAATAGTCGTGTAAGTCATATATCGAATATGGGTAACCAAGTCTGTTCCTGCCATTGCTGGAGCTAGATTAGTTGTGTCTGATAAGGGAGACATTTTGTCTCCAAAATAAGCACCCGAAATAATAGCACCTGCTACCATTGCTTCAGACATTCCAATGGCTTGACCTATACCTAATAACGCTACCCCAATAGTCGCTATAGTAGACCAAGAAGACCCGGTTGCTAAAGATATAATGGCACTTACAATACATGCAGCTACTAAAAAGAAGCTTGGATTAACAATTTGTAATCCGTAATAAATCATTGCTGGAACAATACCACTTATTAACCATGTTCCCGCTAAGGAACCAATAAGAAGTAAAATTAATAATGCTGGAAGTGCATCAGAAATACTGTTTTTAATACCTTCTAATAAGTCTTCCCAATTAGAACCTCTTTTACTGGCTAAAAGAGCGCAAAATGCTGCAGCTAATACTAGTGCAATCTGGTTTGCACCAGATAAAGAATCATCTCCATAATAATAAACATTAAGAGATAGAAGCACTGTTAAAAACAGAATTGGTAGGAGGGCTACCAATAAAGAAAGTGGTTTTGTGTTTTGCATCATTTTTTTATTTGATGCGTAAATATAGTAGAATTTTCTCTGTAATTAATCGGCTTTGTAGTCTTCCTACTTTATAGGATTGTTAGTGTGCCTTTATATTCAAACTTATCGTTTGTAACTAAGGAGTGTAGCGTTATTTTATAGATGAATACACTATTACTACTATAGTCAATATTTGCAGCATCCCATCCATTTTCTAAAGAATGAGATTCGAATACTAAGGCTCCCCAACTATTAAAAATTAACATTTCATAATCCTTAATTTTGTTGGTCATCCCTACTGGCTTAAATACATCGTTTAATTTATCGCCATTTGGCGTAAAGCTATTAGGGATAAATAAACTGAGCTCTTTTTCGCTAAAGATTACTCTGAGTGTATCATCGAATTCTATCGTGTACTCAAAGAGGTTCTGACTGTTAAGTATCGCCTGATTTCGTACAAAGTATTCAAATGAGTTATCTATTTCCGGAATCGCTTCTAAATTTATAAATGTATTTTCAAAGTATAATTGTGTGTAAGGGCTAAGTAAGAGTTCTTCTCCATTTCCTAATACTATACCTGCGTTTTCTGGTTCTACTTTTAGGGTTAAGCTATAGAGCTTGTCTAAGTGAGCTATAAGTGTATCATTTTCAGTAAATGAAATTTCAAAACTCTCTAAGGTATTTGAGGCGATGTTTGTATTTATGACCTCCCAATTGTTAAGTAGATAGTTGTTGTTTAGGGCTAGACTTATTGTATAAGAATCTCCATATATTAGAGTTAAGCTACTTGGTAAATTTGAAATCACCTCATTGTTAACTAATATATTTCCTCCATTAATATGCGAAATATCGAATACTATTTCCAACTCAATTTTACTAAAATATGCTGTTAAGCTTGCATCAGAAAAGATTTGTATTGACGTGCTTGCATTTGTGCTATTGTTAATAATACCTCCATTGAATTCCCAGTAATCAAATTCGTATCCAATTTGTGGAATAGCCACTACAGAATTGCTTCCATAAGTATTAATACTCTGTGGCAGATTATTATAAAGTGTACCTGCAATTTCCACTGATCCATTAGGAATCGTATTTACTGTTAATACAGGATAGGGAATGTATACGGCAATTAATTCTATAATCCCATCAACTGTTGCAGTTGCTGTACCACTAGTAGGATTATCTATTGTGCCATTACTTATAATCCAAGTATCGAATAGGAATCCCTCTTCTGGTATGGCTTCAATTTGTATCGTTTGTCCTACTACAATAGTATCTGGAAATAAACTGTATTGTGTTCCATTAATGTTTATTGTTCCTTCATTTTCATCCGTTAGTATTAACTGGTTATTTGGAGAAAAGTGGGCTGTAATCGTTAGGTTGTTCCCAAGTAAATATTCCAATGTATTGTTTGTAGGATTTAATGGGGTACCGGTACTAAATTCCCAATAATCAAAACTGTAGTCTTCTATCGCAAATGCTTGAATTTCTTGACTAATACCTCCAAAGTAATTTCCAGTAAATGGACTTTCGTCTAGATCAAAGCCATTCATGCTTAGATTTCCCGAAAGTGGGGGCTCTATAAGTAAGGTAACTTCAAATGGTCCTTCAATACCATATTCATCTTCATAACAATCTAAAATACCACCATTTATCATCTCACATCGTGTGTCGATAAAGTCGCGCATATCTAGCACATTATTTTCCCATATAGTATAGTTACCACCCCATTTATTAATTT
>CAJWJW010000053.1 GCA_913041775.1 uncultured Flavobacteriales bacterium | reverse complement strand
CGTTGATTGGCCAGTGATTACTTGATTATTGAATGCGTTGCTAAATACTTTGTCACTCGTATCATGTTTATTTAAATTATTGTATCCAATTGGTAAGTTTGTGTCAGGATCGATAATAGATCTATCGTTTTGTCTTTTGAAACCAGTAAATACTTTAGCTGTTTCTTGTACATCTAATTCTGTGTAATTTGTATAATCACCTTCACTAATTTGTGGACCTTTTAGAATCGTGAATAATTCTAAAAATTCACGCGCATAATTTTCATTTGGATTAGTCGCATTATTATCTGTATTATCAAGATAATTTAACATGGCATTGTCTAACGTTATCTTTTTAGCAAAGGTTTTAATACTCCCCATTGCATAAAAATCCAATAAGCGGATATAGTCATAAAAATAGGTTGCCGCACCTGCTCCATTACCATTTGAAACAGTAAAAGACGTGAAAAGAAAATAGGAAAGTTTATGTTTTAAAGAGGTTTGGTTTATGGCATTATACCACCACCATCCAGTAATATACGCTCTTTTTTGTCCCTGTTGAGAAAAACTACCTGGCAATTCAGTTGAACTTGTCCAGTACCCATCGTTTTGGTAATCAAAGGGTTCGGCTAGCATGTTCGCTGGGTTTTCTGAAAGAAAAGCAAGCGCTTCACTTGCACTCATACTCGCAATACTATTAAGGGTGTCTTTTGAGTAATTAAATGTTGCTCTTCTTAGTAAATGCTTTGCTTTACGTAATCCGAGTACTTGCGAAAATGGTGCTAATGAATATGCCATATTTCTCAAATATACATACTTTGCAATTAAAGTGGTTGTCAAAATCTAATATTATTGAGTATCAAGTATTAAATATTGAAGTTTTTTGTTTCATGTACTATTTACGGAAGGCATTTAAAATGCTCTTTATATTACCTCCCTTCTAATTATTTCAATCTCTATTCTGTTGCTATTTTTGAATCGTATTAAACTGAAAATTATTAAATAGACTCTCCTCTAAGTCGATGTAATATACTGCTCGAGGAATAATGAATCTAGTTTTCTTAAACTTGTAATCGAATTTTACAACACAACTAAATAATCTATATTTGACAGGTTAACATAACAGAAACCTACCATTTATCAACGAAAATAAAGCCGATTTTTTGCATCATCAAATGGAAATAGTATGAATTATCTAATTGTTATGAAGTGTACATTGTGAGTATTAACGAAATTTACAACTTAGTATTTGCCATTTATCCAAATCCCAATCATCACAATAGACCTTTCAACATTAAGCTCAGGTGTCTATGTAATTAGTTTAACCGGTAAAGCAGAATGAAATCAGTTGTTATTTACAATTAGGTAAATTACTTTAGTGGTATTTATAACCTTGTTAGAAAATATAAAATCTATGAACAAATTAGTGTTAATTGGAGTGTTAATTCTCTATTCTCAAACCTCTTTTTCACAGACGACCCATTCTATTTCTGTAGATTGTTTTGGTGCTGCAACTTCTTTAACAATTCCTTTAGGTGATAAACTTCAGTTTGTTAATGACGGATGCAATGGTGCTCAGCAATTTCAGGTTGATATAGATGGAAATTCTATAGATGGCAGCCCTTTCTATACCTTGGTAGGTGATACTATTTATGAGACATTACAGTTAACAACAGATTTTACTATCGGAGTATATGCCTTACACGATATGAGGCAGTGGAGAGTAATTGAAGTAACTATTTATAATCCGGTTGATATTGATGACTTAACAGATGTTCATTTTTCAGTTTATCCTAACCCTACAATAGATTATCTAAATATCTCTAGTCAGAATATCGAATCTGTTAAAGTATATAATATGATTGGTCGGCTTGTTCTTTCGGATACGAATACTACTAGTGATCTTAAATTAGATGTTTCAAGCCTGAAAAATGGTGTATACTTGACAGTCGTTAATGGCAAAAAACGATTTAAATTCATCAAAAAATAACGATTTGCTAACAAAACCTAAACGGCATTAATTCACAGTTTATCCGTTTAGTTGTCCCCAAGCAAAATACTATCCACTTATAAAAGTATTCATCACTATTTCCTTACTCTTATCATTCTTAACAATACTGGGATAAAATTTTCATTCCGAGTTTGAGTAAGTAGATTCTATTAATAATGGGATTACTATTCAGAATAGTTCTCCTAGAGGTGGGCAAAGATATACAGCACCAAATGGAAATGAATATGTATATGTAATATTTTGGACTTGTATTACGAATAAATCAGTTTCTAATTTAGATTTAAAAATTGATTTTTTGCCTGATTCATTTACAACTCCTTATTCGCCAAACGTAAACTTCAATATCTATTTGCCATACCTTGTATGTGATTTTAAAATGCCGATTTATGTAATTATCAGGCTTAGATTTTATAGTTCTTTTTTAAGCTTCGATTTATGGATTATCTCCTACATTTTACTATTTTAGTTTTTTATTTATACAAATCAAAAGCAGGCTATTATCGACGATCAAAAGAATTTATCCCCACCTTTTTATAAGAGTATTCAACCGTGGGTATTTTTCCCTTCTGCAATTTTAATCGTTCTCTTTGTTCTATTTACACTACTTTATAAAGAGTCGGTAGGTGGGTTTTTCGAAGCTGTACAGTCTTTTATATCTGCCAAATTTGGTTGGCTTTACGTTGTTGGCGTTAACATTATTCTCATTTTTTGTATCTACCTAGCTTTTAGTCGATTTAATACTATTAGACTGGGTGGTCCCGATTGTAAACCCGAGTTTAGTACTTGGGCTTGGCTAAGTATGTTGTTTAATGCTGGTATAGGTTTGGTCTTGATGTTTTACAGTGTTGCTGAACCTATTTTGCATTTCTCTAATCCTCCATATGGAGAAGGAGGGACTATTGCTGCCGCTCAAAACTCTTTAAATTTATCCTTTTTACATTGGGGCTTACACGGTTGGGCTATCTACGCATTAATGGGTTTGTCTATCGGTTTCTTTTGCTATAATAAAGGGCTTCCTTTAGGGATTCGTTGGGTTTTATATCCTTTGCTAGGCGATCGATTAAAAGGCCCTATTGGTCATTTTATAGACACCACTGCCGTAGTAGCTACTATGTTCGGTTTGGCTACCACACTCGGATTAGGTATTCAGCATATTAACTCTGGAATGCACTACCTATTTGGGGTAGCAGAAAATACGAATGTTCAAGTAATTTTAATTATTATTATTACCATTTGCGCTACTATTTCTGTAGTTTCTGGTTTGCATAAAGGCGTTCAAATACTAAGTAAAGTAGCTTCGGTAATGGCTATTATATTAATGATATTTATGTTAATTGTGGGGCCTACTTTATTTATCCTCGGCTCTACTATTCAAAGTACTGGGTATTATTTACAAAACTTAATTAGTACAAGTACCTGGATGGAAGTCTATGAAGGAACAAACTGGATGGGTAGTTGGACAGTATTTTATTGGGCTTGGTGGTTTGCTTGGGCTCCTTTTGTAGGCTTATTTATTGCCAGAATATCCAAAGGAAGAACCATAAAAGAATTGCTACTAGGTGTGGTGCTTGCACCTTCGGCAGTAAGTATACTTTGGATTTCTATTTTTGGAAGTACTGCTTTCCACATTGAGCTTTTTGGAGCTGGAGGAATAACTGCAGCTGTTAACGAAAACATTACGACTGCACTGTTTAGTTTGTTAGAACACTTTCCATTGTCATATTTTAGTATACTATTTGTACTTATTGCTGGTATAATATTCTTTGTTACTTCCTCAGATAGTGGGTCCCTAGTAATAGACTTTATTACTAGTGGAGGTAGAGAAAAAACGGCTGTGTGGTTAAGGGTTTTTTGGGCTTTAGCCGAAGGGTTTGTAGCTGCGACTCTAGTATATGGAGGTGGACTTATAGCATTGCAAACAGGCTCGCTTGTTACCGGCTTACCTGTCTGTATTCTTATGTTAGTTTTGTGCTATTCTATTTTAAAAGCACTGAGGCAATACCACAACGATACAGAAATAAATAAGTGATATATTTTATCCTTACTTTTTAAAGTATGATGTGTATTCTGGCTCCATCGGTGTTTTACCAAGAATAAGATCAGCTGCTTTTTCGGCAACCATCATAACAGGCGCATAGATATTCCCATTGGTTACATAAGGAAATACTGAAGCATCTACCACTCTTAGGTTGTTTATTCCGTGTACCTTTAAATTTGCATCTGTTACAGCCATAGGGTCAACACCCATTTTACAGGTTGAACATGGGTGGTAAGCGCTTTCTCCTTCTTTGGCGATAAAATCTAAAATCTCTTCATCTGTTTGAATATGTGAGCCTGGAGATAATTCCTTTCCCTTTAATTCACTCATTGCATCAGTTTCAATAATTTTTCTAGATAAACGTATTGCCTCACACCATTCTTTACGTTCGTTCTCGGTAGATAAATAGTTAAAAAGTATACTTGGGTAGTCTTGAGGATTAGCCGATTTAATTTTCACTCTTCCTCTTACATCCGTTCCCATAGGTCCTACATGTAATTGAAATCCATGCCCTTCACTTGGAGCTGTACCATCGTATCTGATTGCTAAAGGAAGGAAGTGGAATTGTAGATTTGGATATTCTACCGTGTCATTACTTCTGATGAAACCACCAGCTTCAAAATGGTTGGTCGCGCCAATTCCTTTTTTTCTAAACAACCAATCGAATCCAATTTTAGGAGCTCTCCAAGGACTCAATGAAGAAAATAAACTAATAGGTTTTTTACAAGCCCATTGAATATATACCTCTAAGTGGTCTTGTAAATTCTCTCCTACTCCTGGTAAATCCTTTACTACGGGTATTCCTAAATTCGTTAAATGCTCTGCATTTCCTATTCCAGAAACCTGTAATAATTGAGGAGTATTAATAGCGCCACCACAACAAATAATTTCTTTACCGTAAACTTTATGAGTTTTCCCTCCCCTTTTATATTCGACTCCAACAGCTGTGTTTCCTTCAAAAAGAATACGCATTACCATAGCTTGGGTAATCACATTAAGGTTTTTACGATGTTTTATTGGGTGTATATATGCACGAGCAGCATTTAACCTTCTAGATTTATAAATGGTCTGGTCAAACTTCCCAAATCCTTCTTGTTGCTGTCCATTTACATCATCGGTTAATGGGTAACCAGCTTCTTGTACAGAATCGAAAAAAGCATCGAAAAGTGGATTGTCACATTTAGGAGTGGTCAAATTTAAATGGCCTTTATCTCCCCTATAATTATCTCCACCAATAAGTCTATTTTCTACTTTTTTGAAATACGGTAAACAATGAGCATAATCCCAAGAATCTAGTCCATCGTTCTTTGCCCATTTCTCAAAATCCATGGCATTACCATGAATCCATATCATACCATTTATAGAACTACTACCCCCCAAAACCTTACCTCTAGGTTGTGCAATTTGTCGGTTGTGCATAAAGGGTTCTGGGTCTGAGGTATAAGCCCAATTATAATTAGTTCCTGTAAGTAAGTATGTTAATGCCGCTGGCATATGAATTCTGAAATCCCAGGTATAATCTGGCCTACCAGCTTCTAGTACTAATACTTTGTTCGAAGAGTCTTCACTTAAACGATTGGTAAGTACCGAGCCTGCAGAGCCTCCGCCAATTATAATATAATCCTGAATCATGAAATGAGTTTTGTTATTGCTGCAATTTACCCAAATATTTAACGAATCTCAATGTTTTTTTATGCTATCCGTAAGTTAAAAGCCTTGTGTTTTACTCGCATAATTAATTAGATGCCGGATCGCATTATTAGCATCAAATAACACAATTGTAACACAAGTCACTTTGTATCTAAATTATTCTTCCGACTTTTGCTTCAACTAAAAAAAGAAAATGAATTTACAAGATTTAATAAACTCTAAGGAGGTAAGTATTGTCGATGTTCGCTCTCCTCTGGAATTTCAAGCAGGTAATGTAAGCGGGTCTATTAATATCCCTTTAAACGAAGTTGAGGCGAAAATTGAAGATTTAAGAAAAATGCAACCTATGGTTTTATGTTGTGCTTCTGGTGGTAGATCGGGTCAAGCATGTGATTATTTAGAAGCTCAAGGATTTACAGAAGTTTATAATGGTGGTGGCTGGATTAAGGTTAATGCTCAAAAGAATAAATAATGATATCGTTTTTAAAAAACCTATTTAAGGCTAAGGATTATAAAGCTCTAATGGCTCAAGGAGCTAGAGTAATTGAAGTACGTTCTGTAGGCGAATACAAAAATGGTCATATTAATGGAAGCGAGAATATTCCTCTTCATAATATTGAATAGCAAGTAAAAAAAATAGCCGCATTTAACTCGCCTATTTATTAGAATAGTTATTGTTATCTGTTTTAGATTCTTATTTTTGAGCTAAACTACAATCTCTATGAAGTCAATTTCTCTTCTTGCATTATTTTTATTTATCTCTTTAAGCTCAACTGCTCAGTTGGTAAATGATAGCTTTGTATTCGAAGGGGTTCAACGCGACCATAAAGTTTTTGTTCCTGCTAGTTTTTTAGAGGATATGCCTTTAGTATTAAATTTACATGGCTATACCTCCAATGCTTTTCAGCAAGTTTTTTATAGTAATATGAATGCTGTAGCAGAGCAAAATAACTTCTTGGTAGTTTATCCCGACGGGACTACCGATCAGTTTGAAACTACTTTTTGGAATTCAGCAATCTTAGGAGAATCTGTAGATGATTTAGGATACCTGTCGGCATTAATAGACTCTATGATCGTTAACTATAATGTTAATCCAAGTAGAGTTTATATGTGTGGGATGTCTAACGGAGGATTTATGAGCTATTATTCTGCATGCGAACTATCTGATAAAATTGCTGCTATTGCCTCGGTTACAGGAACGATGAATAACGAGATTTACGATAATTGTAATCCGGTTAGAGCCGTACCCGTTTTAGAAATTCATGGTACTGCCGATGGTACAGTTCCCTATAATGGAGCTAGTAACAGTGGTAGTTTTCAAACAATGATCTCTACAGAAGAAGTTGTAGGCTTTTGGGTTAATCACAATAATTACACATTAGAAAGTGAGCAGGAGTTGGAAGATATCTCCACTACAGATTTGTCTACAGTAACACATTTTGTTTATAGTGGTGGAACAAATGGAACCTCAGTAGAGCTCTACAGAATAAATAACGGTGGTCATACATGGCCGGGAAGTATAATTTCTTTACCCGGGACCAATCTTGATATTATAGCCTCAGAAGTCATTTGGGACTTCTTTAAGAAATATTCTATTGATGGTTTACTTGAAATTGATGTAATTGCTGACTTTAATAGTTTTGATATTATGCCAAATCCTATGTTAGGCTATACAAGTATCAAAAGTTCTACCGAAATGGAATTACTTTGTATTTATGACTTACAAGGTAAGAGGGTGTTTACTGATTTTCTTGATGGCTTTGAGTACACCTTAGAAAAAGGGAACTTCAATTCGGGAATGTATATAATAGAAGTAAAGACAGGAGCTCAATCAATTCACAAAAAACTGTTCGTACGATAACTTTGTTTTAAATTGTTGAGCAATAATTTATGAAATACACAGCAACAAGTCCAGACGATTATGTGTCTCAACTCCCAGAGGATAGAGCCATAGTAATTTCTAAACTTAGGTCTCTTATTCAAGAGAATATCCCTGTAGGGTTTACCGAAGAAATGTCTTACGCTATGATTGGCTAGGTAGTGCCTCATTCAATTTGCTCAGAGGGTTATCATTGTGATACATCCTTACCATTTATAAATGTCACTTCCCAAAAGAATTTCATTGCTTTTTACCATATGGGGATTTATGCAGATGAAAAGCTCTGCAATTGGTTTGTTAAGGAATATCCAAAACATAGTAAAAGAAAATTAGATATGGGCAAAAGCTGTATTCGATTCAAGAAGATGGAGGATATCCCCTATAAATTACTCGCAGAACTGGTTAAACAAATATCCGTTTCCGACTGGGTATGTCTCTATGAGAAAGGGTTAAAGAAATGATTTCTCATAGTATTTAGCTAATTACTGGCTTTCTTTTGTGCTGTAGATCTAAGCAGATTACTGCGATTGATATAAAATCTTAAATCTAAGCGCTGTGCATCTTATTATCCTTCATTAATTTGTATTTTTGTATCATATGAAAAAGCTAAGGGTTCATGATTTGGACTTTGAAATTTATCTCGAAGAGAATACCTTGAAAGAGCGTGTGTCACTAATGGCCGACGAAATCTTTGTAGAGATGAAAGGAAAAATACCTCATTTTGTTGCAATCCTAAACGGTTCCTTTGTATTTGCATCCGATTTACTACGCGCTTATCCAGGCGATTGTAAAATATCATTTGTGAAATTGAGTTCATATGATGGTATGGTAAGTA
>CAJWJW010000052.1 GCA_913041775.1 uncultured Flavobacteriales bacterium | reverse complement strand
TTGTGTAGAAGATGGAGAAGGAAATAAAATTGGTGAAGTTTATTTAACACAACCTGCCACTACTAAAATAGTTGATTTAGACTACGTAACACACACTGCATCGGGAACTTCACCATCTGAATTTGTTTTTCAATCACACCACCTATGGTCTTTTGATTGGGCTCCACCGGCTGGATATAATGGAGAAGCAATTGTTTACGCAAGCTCTATGCTAACGAATAATAATGGTAACAACGAAGGAGATATTTACATTAGTAATTCACATACTTTTATGGTAGGTGTTGGACTAGAAGAATTAGTAGACTTTGAGTTTACAGCTTTTCCAAACCCAACTACAGAAGAAATTACGCTACAGTGGAAAGAGAGTCCTGGAGAAAGCGCAAACATTTATTTGTGTGATGCAAAAGGAGCTATTAGTACTTTGATAAAAGGAGACTTAAACCAAAACGAATATACATTTAGTATTCCAGCACATTTGGAGAAAGGAATTTACACCTTAAATGTAGTCTCTCAAAAAGGACAATCGTCTAAAGTAATTGTATTGCAATAAGGATTATTAAACATAAATAAAGGAGCTGTAAAAGGCTCCTTTATTTTATGTTTGCCAAAATGAATTCTAATGATAGAGATACTCAGACCCTACCCACAAACTAATGGGGTGTTACTCCTTTTTTTATTTACAGCGCTTATTTCTGTATTTTTGTACAAGAGCGACCCAAAGCGATTTCTGTATTTCTATCGCTCACTTTACAATAAACAATTCCAAATTAATTACGGTAGACAGCTAAAGATTAGTCATTACTTTATGGTACTGATGTCTCTGCAAACAATTTTAATTACTTCATTTATTACTGCTTCTTACCTAAGCTATAACTCCTGTTTCTCTGAGTACACAAGTCTATTTAGTTTATCCTTCTTTTCAATAACAGTTTTTTTATTGGTAAAATGGCTATTGATCTATTGCATAACAAGGCTATTTAAAAATGGAAAGAAGTATAATTACATAAGCTTACTTTCTACTCAATATGCTACTTTATTTATGAGTCCTTTACTGGTAATGAGCATATTCATCTATCTGTACACCGGTTTTACACAGCAAATTACCAGTATTTTAATCGGCTGCTCCTTGCTACTACTAACTTTTGCAAAACTTAGTACATTCGCTTTTATGAGAAAAGAGCATTCTTTGGTAGGGTTTTATATTATTTTGTATGTTTGCATTTTCGAAATAGTACCATTCTTATGGGTACTTATCGGTTTAAATTGTTGATTATTAGTATTCTAAATTCAGTAGAGTACATTAAGCGAAGAGTGAAACCTTAAAACGAATACGATTTGAAAGTAAAGACTATTTTAGTTTCGCAGCCAGAGCCAAAAAGCGATGCATCTCCATACCATGAGTTAGCACGTAAGCAAAAGGTAAGCGTAGACTTCCGCCCTTTCATACATGTTGAAGGAGTAGATGGTGCGGATGTTCGTCAGCAAAAGATTTCTATTACAGACCATACAGCTGTTATATTAACCAGCAGAAATGCAGTAGATCACTACTTTAGGGTATGTGAAGAAATGCGTTTTGAAGTACCTACAGCAATGAAATATTTCTGTATGTCTGAGGCTATTGCTTTTTATTTACAGAAGTACATTACGTACAGAAAAAGAAAAATTTACTTCGGTAAACAACGTTTCGCAGATCTTATAGACACGATCAAAAAGCACAAAAATGAAACCTTTTTGCTGCCTTCTTCAGATTTATTAAAACCTGTGATACCTCAATTACTAGACGAGAACAAAATCAATTATACAAGAGCTATTTTGTATAAGACCGTTTGTAGTGACTTGTCTGACTTAGAGAATGTTTTATACGATATATTAGTATTCTTTAGCCCTTCTGGTATAAAGTCATTATTCCAAAACTTCCCAGATTTTGTGCAAAACGATACACGTATTGCTGCATTTGGACAAACTACTGTTAAGGCAGTAGCAGAAGCAGGCTTAAAAGTAAATATTGAAGCACCTTCTGTAAAAGCGCCTTCTATGTCTATGGCATTAGAGCAATACATAAAAACTGCAAACAAAAAATAAATTAAGATTATTTAACTTTAAAGGGGGATGAAAATCGCCCTTTTTTAGTGATTTTTTTTACATTTACAGAGCAATGTATCAAACCTTTCAAAAAACGGAAATATTAAAAAGTAAGATTGCTTTTGGCGACCTAATTGCCGATGGTGATTCTGCAAAAAAATTCCCTTTCGTTTTAATATGGAATAAGGTAGATACCTTGCAGAAACGTCCCTTAAAAATAGCTTTTTCAGTTTCAAAAAAACGTTTCCCTCTAGCGGTGGATCGAAATGCGATGAAACGGAAAATAAGAGAGATTTATAGATTAAATAAAACAGAATGGTATTCTAAATTAGATGCTAATTATGCTGCTTTAATAATTTACACCTCTAAAGAAAAACTGAAAAGCACCGAAATGGAGCCTAAACTAAAACAAGTATTTGATCGTTTTATTGCCGATGTTAAGTCCACTAATTAATTCTGCTTTTATCTTTCTGATACGATTCTATCAGAAAATAATTTCTCCGTGGACACCTGCATCGTGTAGATATACGCCTACTTGTTCTACCTACTCTATTACAGCATTAAAAAAACATGGACTCCGCAAAGGAGGCCTTTTAGCATTAAAAAGAATTGGAAGTTGTCACCCATGGGGAGGCGACGGATACGACCCAGTTCCATAAAAACTTATTACGATGAAAAAATTAGCTTTTTGGTCTCTCATTACTGTTACATCAATTTCGTCCTTCGCTTTTGTTTCGGGCTACTTTGAGGTAAGTAAGAACCTCGATATTTTCACTACCCTGTTTAGGGAAGTAAACATCTACTATGTAGATGAAACAAAGCCTGGTGATATGATAGAGAAAGCTATTGACGCAATGTTAAAAGATTTAGATCCATACACTACTTACATTCCTGAATCAGACATAGAAGATTTTAGATTTCAGACTACCGGTCAATATGGTGGTATTGGTGCCATGATTCGTAAAAAAGGGGATTACGTTGTAATTGCAGAGCCTTATAAAGGGTTCCCTGCAGACAATGCAGGACTTATTGCTGGTGACAAACTACTTGAAATTGATGGGAAATCTGTAAAAGGGAAAACTACACAAGATGTAAGTTCAGTTTTAAAAGGACAGCCCGGTGTAGAAGTAGAGCTTTTAATTGAACGTCCTGGGACAGAAAAACTATTCAAAAAAGTATTCACTAGAGAAGAAGTAAAAGTGAAATCTATCCCATATATGGGAATGGTATCAGAGGGAATCGCTTACTTAAGATTAAGAAGTTTTACTCGTAACTGCGCAAATGAAGTAAAAGATGCGATTACCAAACTGAAAGATGAAAATGAAGTAAAAGGCTTAATATTAGACCTTAGAGGGAACCCTGGGGGGCTACTAAACGAATCGGTAGACCTTTGCAATCTATTTATAGAAAAAGGACAAGAGGTGGTTTCTACAAAAGGTAAAATCAAGGAGTGGGAGAAATCTTACAAGACACATAAAACTCCTTTAGACTTAGAAATTCCACTAGTAGTACTCATCAATCAGAGTTCTGCTTCTGCTTCAGAAATTGTATCAGGAACCATTCAAGATCTAGACCGAGGTTTAGTAATTGGTAAAAAGAGTTTTGGAAAAGGACTAGTTCAACAGACTAGAAAACTAAGCTACAACTCTCAATTAAAAGTTACTGTGGCTAAATACTACACTCCAAGTGGAAGATGTATTCAAGCCTTAGATTACGGAAACAGAAACGACGATGGTAGTGTAGGTAAAGTAGCCGACTCATTAAAAACAGCTTTTAAAACTAGAAATGGACGTACCGTTTACGATGGTGGCGGAGTAGATCCCGACATTACAGTAGAACAGGATATGTACGCAGAAATTGTAGGTAGTATTCTATCTAAGCAGTTGATTTTTGACTTTGCTACACAATTTGTTATAGCTCATGATTCTATTGCTCAGCCTGGAGAGTTTAAAATTACAGATACCTTATATGAGGAGTTTGTAACATTTGTTTCCGACAAGGACTACGATTATGAAACGCATACCGAAAAAGACTTAACTGAGCTTATTGAACAGGCTGACGAAGACAGCTATTCAGATTTCAAAAAAGATTTAGAAGCCTTAAAAAAGAAATTGATTTCTTATAAAGAAGACGATATTCACAAATACCAATCGCAAGTTTCAGAATTAATACTAAGTGAGTTAATGTCTCGTTACTACTACCAAGAAGGTCGTGTAAAAGCTGCACTAAAAGAGGATTCTGTTTTAGATGAAGCTATTAACGTACTTAACGATTCTAAGAAATATAAAGAGATTCTTTCAGGTAAACAAGATGCTAGATAAGCTTAAACATTCTTCATTTTATTATTTTATTGCATGTCTAAGCATTGTAATTGGATTAACATATCAAGACTTTCACAAGGTTCCACTTACCGGTGGAATTATTGTTCTAGGCTTAATTTGGTTGGGTACATTTAAATACAAACTAAAGCTTAAAGAACTTAGTAAAAACCACTTTGCATTAGTTTTTATAGCCTTTTATTTAATCCATTTAGGAAGCCTCCTTTACTCAAATAATACAAGTATAGCGTACAAAGATCTAGAACTAAAGGTTACCTTACTCCTACTACCTTTATTTATGCTGAGTACTATCCTTTTTTCCCAGCATAAAAAACTTCTACTACTAAGAGTCTTTGCAATTTGCATGGTAGCAATGGCAAGTTACGATCTATATCACTCATTTTTAGAGTACACAATAGATAAAAATACACAGGCATTTTTCTATAAAAATCTACCACATTTGTTATTAGGAAAACCTCATTATGCATCCTGGTACTACGCATTTTCACTATTTATTTGCTTGCGAGAAATTCTAATCCTTAAAAAGAATAGAATTCTATGGAGCCTGGGATTCTCAATCCTTTTGATCTCCTTAATACTACTATCTAGTAGAGCCTATTTATTTGCCTTTTTATTAATTTCGAGCATCAGCACCATTGTATGGATAAGTAAAAAAGGCTTATCAAAACTTAGCATATTAAAAGCAGTTGGAGCCTTAGCAATACTTGTAGGAGTTATTTTCGCAATCCCTAATACTAGGAATCGGATTACAGATACATTTGTAGAATTGAATAATTTGATAGACACTACAGACCATAGACAAACAAATCCACGCGCGTATATTTGGAAATATTCGATGGAGATAATTGCTGAAAAACCAATTTTTGGCTATGGTGTTGGAGATGCAAAATACGAACTTGGAAAGTCGCTTAAAAATTGTGATGCTCTCTTTTGGAATGGCGAAAAAAATATACCGCTAAACAATAAAAGCTTAAACTTCCACAATCAATTCTTACAAACCTGGGCTGAAGTCGGTATTTTAGGATTCCTGCTATTACTTTTCCTCATAATTCGACCGTTTTATTTAAAAAACCAACATCCCATATTTTTAATCTTTCTGGGGTTAACCTTTATCGGATTTCTTACAGAAAGCATGTTTGAGCGACAGGCAGGAGTACTAATGTTTGCTTTTATGTACCCACTACTTTCGAGCTTAAAGGAAGATGTATATTGAAATAAAAAGTAAAACACACTTTTTACACAAAGCACTTACTCCTGAACAAATACTCTTTTTACTCTTTGAGAAACATTGGTAAGTACTTCGTAGGAAATAGTATTTAAACTGTCTGCAATTTTATAAATGTGTTCTTGAGAATCCCACACAACAACCTCGTCACCTTCTTGAGCAGAAATCGAACTAACGTCTACCATACACATATCCATGCACACATTCCCAATAATATCAGCGCTGTAGCCGTTTATGTAAACTTGTCCTACTCCATTACTTAAACCTCTACTTAAACCATCGGCATAGCCAATTGGAATTATAGCAATACGTAGTTTTTCTTCTGCATAATAGGAGCGATCGTAACCAATACTTTGTCCAGCAGGGACTTCTTTAATTTGAGAAATAACAGATTTTAAAGAGCTACAATTAAGTAGATTTCCAGCTCCAATTCCGTACAAACCAATTCCTAAACGAACCATATTAAATTGAGCTTCCGGAAAATTGAGAATACCAGAAGAATTAAGGATATGTTTCAAAAATGGTCTTGTTATTACACTTGATACTTCATCACAAATTGCAGTAAATGACACTATTTGAATTGTCGTAAAATCTGGGTCGTTGGTACTTGCTAAATGACTAAAAACAGAAGCAAAATAAATTTCTTTTTGGTTTGAAAGCCAAGTAAGCACCTCTTGAATTTCGTTGCTTTCAAAACCCAATCGGCGCATTCCAGTATCTACCTTTAAGTGAATTGGAAAATCTTTAATGTTCGCTTTTTTCAACTCTTGAGAAAGGGCTGTTAACTGTCTAAAGCTGTAAATCTCTGGTTCTAAACCGTGTTCTATTAACTGCTTAAACTGCGAACCATCAGGGTTTAATACCATAATTGGCGTGCGGATTCCTTTCTTTCGTAAGGCAATACCCTCGTCTACATAAGCTACGGCTAAGTAATCTGCTTGGTGGTATTCTAAATGATGTGCTATTTCATAAGAACCATTTCCATAAGAAAAAGCCTTTACCATAACCATCACTTTGGTGCCTTTTCGAAGCTGACTTTTATAGAAATGAAAGTTTTCTGAAATTGCGTTTAGGTTTACTTCTAAAACCGTTTCGTGGACTTTTTGTTCAAGTAGACTCGCGATTTTCTCAAGCTGAAACCTGCGTGCCCCTTTTAGTAATATAGCCGCTTCTTTAAAATCAAACCGGTCTCTGTTCTCTATAAAATCATCTGCTGTATCAAAACAGGTTGCTTTGGGGAAAAGAGCTTCGAAAGATTTAAAATTCTTTCCAATCCCTATAATTTGCTCTATTTCGTAAGTATCCAACAAAGTCATAAGCTGTCGGAATAGTTCAGCATTATCGATTCCTGTTTCGTCTAAATCAGATAAAATGGCAATTTTTTTTGCATTCCCACTTTGTTGAATCTGAAAGTCAAGTGCAATTTTAAGAGAGTCTAAATCTGAGCTATAAGCATCGTTTATTAACAAACTATTGCCCTTAGCTTCTATAAGTTCTAAGCGCATAGCCAGAGGCTCAAGTTTGCTTAAATTGTCTTGTACTTCTTTTTGCGTAAAACCTAAAACCGATAAAGCACAAATGATGTGCAGGCAGTTTTCTAGCGAAGCCTCATCTATAAAAGGAATAGTATATTGTTTCTCTTGGTCTGCACAGACTAGAGTAAGTACAGACTCTGCTTGCTTTACAGAAACCTCTTTGAGGAAGATGAATGCATCGGAATACTTCTTAGACCAAGAATAGATCTGACCGTTAAATTCTTCTGTGAGTACAGAATGTACAGTGCTATGATCTTTACAATAAACAACTTGTTGCGTATTAGAAAAGAGCTTTAATTTCTCTTGCACCTTTTCTTTTAATGATTTAAAATTTTCGGAATGTGCTTGCCCAATATTGGTAATAACTCCTAGGCTAGGTTGAATGATACTCTGAAGGTTTTGCATCTCATTAATTTGAGAAATACCCGCTTCAAAAACACCAAATTCTGCATCATTGTTTAAACCTAAGACAGAAAGTGGAACTCCTACCTGAGAATTGTAACTTTTTGGACTTTTACACACCGTATATTTAGACTGAAGCGCGGAACTCAACCATTCTTTTACAATGGTTTTTCCGTTACTTCCTGTTATAGCAATCACAGGAATGGTAAACTGCAGGCGATGACTTTTGGCTATTTGCTGAAACGCTAGAAGGCAATCCTCAACCACAAGAAAATTGGCTTTTGGATATTTAGAAATTTCAAAATCATTATCACTGATTAAAAAATTAGTAAACCCCTTTGTATAGAGTTCATCAATAAAAAGATGTCCATCGTTCCGTAGACCTTTAATAGCGATAAATAATTGATATTGTAAACTTCGTGCTTTCCTACTGTCAATTAAAAGTTGGTGGATCAAGAGATCTCCCGAAACACCTTTAAATTGGGCATTACAAAAACCAGCTAACTGTTGTAATGTATAAGAAAAGCTCTTCATTTATTAGGAATTCTTTTTTAAGAAACAAGCGCGACATAAAGCTTCGTACTCATCCTGATCGCCTAAATGTACTAATTTATTCGAACTTGCTTTACGGTAGGAATGAATAGCTAAATCTCCACAATCAACACATATGGCATGTACCTTAGTAACAAATTCTGCGGTTGCCATAAGATTGGGTATCGGTCCAAAAGGGTTTCCTTGGTAGTCCATATCTAAACCGGCTACAATAACTCGAATACCTCTATCGGCTAAAGCTTTACAAACGCTGGGCAGCTCATCGTCAAAAAATTGTGCTTCGTCTATTCCAATAACATCCACATCGTTCGCTAACAGCAAAATATTAGCAGAGCTAGGTACTGGTGTAGAACTTACTTCGTTGGCATCGTGAGAGACAACCTTATCTTGGTTGAAACGAATATCAATCGTTGGTTTAAAAATTTCTATTTTTTGCTTTGCAAACTGAGCTCGTTTAAGTCGTCGAATTAGCTCTTCAGTTTTACCGGAAAACATTGAGCCACAGATGACTTCAATCCAGCCTTTACTACATTTATTACTATCGGGAGTTTCTAAAAACATTCAATTTTGTTTGTCTAAACAAATC
>CAJWJW010000051.1 GCA_913041775.1 uncultured Flavobacteriales bacterium | reverse complement strand
TATAGTTTCCAAATTGTGAAACATTTTTCCAATTGAAGTTTTTCTCCTCTACTGTATTTTTCCATTTTGTAGGATTAACATCTAAAGCCACACCAATAACTTCTAAACCTTTTGGTTTGTATTCGTTGTAAACTGGAACAAAACCAGGTAAATCTCTCATACAGTGTGGGCAGTGTGTTGCCCAAAACATAATGATTGTATATTTATTATTAGCACAGGTATTTTTAAGATTTACATCTCCCCCATAATTATTTTTGATAGTAAAATCAGGAGGCGTACTTCCTATTTGTAAATTTTTTATTAAATCTGCTTTCTGACGTAGTAAATCGTTTATTTCAATATCTCCACAAGCTTCCCCATAAAAATACTCTTCCATAATATAGGTGGCTACATCTTCTAAACCAGAACCGTAAAAACCATCTAATAAGTTATAAAGCGCAAATTCAAATACTTTTTCGTTCAATTTTGCTTTTTTCATTATATCATCTACTGCATTGTAATAACCAACTTCGGTATGACCACTATGCTTAATAATATAATCTTGAAAACGTGTTGCAAATACATCAGATCTTATAAAATTCTCATTTGTAAAATCTAAATCATCAAAATATTTAGCTTTATCTGTTGGATTACTTGCTAAACTTGCAACTTTTACTGTAGAAAAATAAGTTCTAGGATATTTATTAATAACAGTCTGTACAAAATTAAAATGTTCCTTTTCTAATTTTGTTACTTCATTAGACATCTCATTAACTTTTGCATCATTACCTTGAGATCTAAACTGTCCTCTTTGTTGTTTTAAAGCTTTTATTTTTTTCTGCGTTGCTGAATCTTTATTTTTAAATTCCCAGTAAGCTTTATTCTCATTTGACTGTAAAACAGTTAAACCTTTTTCTAATCTTACTTGAGAAAAAGCTAAACTAACAACAGATTCTGTTGGGTTTAAAATTACATCAACAATATTATTTTCATTACCTAAAGTTATCTTATAATACCCTTTTGGGTGTGTTTTATAAGCAAAAGTAAAAGAACCGTCTGCCAATACTTTCGTACTGTCTATTTTGTATTTATACTTTCCTTCTGTTCTGTATAAATCAACTTGTTTATTTGCTTGTCGCTGTATATTTAACTTTCCCTTTAAAGTTTGAGCTTCTGAAACACTCGAAAAGTTAAAAGATAAAAGGGCTATAAAAACTAAAAATATATTCTTCATTTTCTTTAAATTTAAGAGCACTAAAATAGTTAAAATTTTTAATGAAAAACAAACCTAACATTAATAGCTAAATAATTATTAAAAAAATTAAAACTTAAATAAAATTTAACAATCAAAACAAAATGACCCTTATTATATATATAGTATATATTTTTTAAGTTTCTTCTTTTTAAAAAAACTTAAAATATATGTATATATTATGTGCTGTTGATAGCTTGTATAAAATTATTACACTCTTATAGGATATTGAATTTGTAAAATAAACTACACATTATTTATGGCTTTATTAACATATAAATACTTTGTAAATCAGTAAATTAATTAAGTAATTAACAACTGTTAATATCTACTATATAGACTTATCTATTAATAATTTTATTGTTTTTAAATGTTCATATCTGTATTAACTTACTACCTTCTGTGCTCATAAAAAACAACAACTTGACTTGACTATTAAATAAAAATAGTGCCTTATAAAACCATTTTTAATAAGCAACACATTGTTTTTAGAAACGATTAACCAGTTTTATTATATATTAATAAAAGTATGTTAATAAGTGTGTACTGGTAATTAATCACTTACAACCGCTATTAACAATTTTATTTATGAATGTTTATAAGGTAAAAGCAGTGAGTATATGTATTATATTTGTTCTCTAAAAATACATATTATGAAAATTGCTATCGCATCTGATCACGCTGGAGTGGATTATAAAGCTCGTTTGATAAGTTATTTAGAGTACAATGGATTCCTGGTTTCCGACCTAGGACCAATGACAGAAGATAGTGTAGATTATCCTGTCTATGGGCATAAAGTTGCAGAAGCGGTAAGTTCTAAAAGTGTAGATTTTGGTATTCTTTTTTGCGGAAGTGGAAACGGAATAAATATGAGCGCAAACAAGCACCAATCTGTACGTTCTGCTTTGTGTTGGAAAAAAGAAATTGCAGAATTATCGAGACTGCACAACGACGCCAACGTTTTAACAATGCCTGCACGTTTTATATCGTACGAAGAAGCACAAGAAATAACAGCGCTTTTTTTAGCAACCGAATTCGAAGGTGGAAGACATGCGATAAGAGTTAATAAAATAGCTTCTTGTTAATATGAAAAACATACTATTTTCTTTCGCCGCCCTTTTATCTTTTTCTGCTTTTGCACAAGATAGTACTGCTATAAACTTTGCTAACACTATAAATGTTCAAGATTTAAAGGATCACCTATATATATTAGCCTCCGACTCTTTAGAAGGACGTGCAACTGGACAAAAAGGACAAAAACTAGCTGCGGACTATATTGCACGCCATTTTGAGTCTATTGGCATTCCACCTTATAATGGAGAAACCTATTACCAGGAATTTCCCTTATTAACTCAAACTCTAGTAAATAGCAGTTTAACTATAAATAAGGAATTAACTTTTTTAGAGTCGTATTATACATCCCCACTTTATGGTTCTACTTCTTTAGAATTTGAATCTATACAATGTATAGGTTTTGGTATTGATGAAATTGATTGTTCGGACTACAGAACTATAGACGTAAAAGACAAGGTAGTTTTACTATTTACTATCGATTTATTGAAGGAAAAAGAGCAATCTAAAATTGCTTCTATCGAAACTATAGATTGGGAATATCAATTAGAAAAAGCCTACCAACACGGTGCTAAAGCTGTATTTTTTGTAGATAAGAATGTAAGCTCTAAACTAAAAAGATACAGCGCCTATTTTACCAAAGAAAAAAGAAATGTATTTATTGAGTCTGCTAAGTTTAAACTTCCTTTTGCTTTTATAGATGCACAATACTTAGAAAGAACTCTTGGTGTTTCGAGCAAAAAGCTCCTTAAAAAAGTTTCTCGTTGTAAATATCCTTCTTTTGAGGTAGTGGGTTCTTTTTCTACAGAAGTAAGTGAAAACCTCCTACAAGGAGAAAATGTTTTAGGGTATTTAGAAGGTTCCGATTTAAAAGAAGAACTTTTGGTTATTACTGCACATTATGATCATTTAGGTATTCACGATGGTGTTGTACATAATGGCGCAGATGATGATGGTTCGGGTACTGTAGCTATATTAGAATTAGCAGAAGCTTTTGCTAAAGCAAAAGCGGCAGGAAACGGCCCACGTAGATCTATTTTATTTATGCCTGTTGCTGGAGAAGAAATGGGTTTATTAGGTTCTTCTTATTATGCAGAAAACCCTGTTTTCCCTCTAGAAAACACCATAGCCGACTTAAATATTGACATGATTGGTAGAATGGATGAAAACCATGAAGGAAACCCTGACTACGTGTATTTAATAGGGGCGGATAAATTAAGTACAGAGCTTCATCAGGTTTCTGAAGACGCTAACACTTATTATACACAGTTAGAATTAGATTATACTTTTAACGACCCAGAAGACCCTAATCGTTTTTACTACCGATCTGACCATTATAATTTTGCAAAGAATAATATTCCAGTTATTTTTTACTTCAATGGAGTTCACGCAGACTACCACAAAGCTACCGATACAGTAGATAAAATACATTTTGGAAAAATTGCTTCTATATCTAAGCTAGTTTTTCATACAGCTTGGCAATTGGTAAACCAAGACAAACGTATTGAGGTGGACGTGCAAAGCGATTTTAAAAACGATAGAAGATAATGTTTTACGCTTGGGTAGACGATAAAGATAAATTGAAAGAAACGTTGGGTTTATTAAACTCTTCTAGCCCCGCTCTTTGGGGGAGAATGGATGCTCAGCAAATGGTGGAACACCTGATTGTGCTTTACAATATTTCTAATAAAAAGCAAGAAACCACCATTTTAACTCCAGATAAATACATACATAAATCGCAAGAATTTTTAAGGAGTGAGGAATTAATGCCAAAGAATTTTGTTGCTAAATTCTTGCCTCTAGACCCCATTCCTTATGTTTATTCTTCTATCGAAGAAGCTATAGTTAATCTTCTTTCATCCTTAGGTTCTTTCCAAGCTTACTGGAGCGGTAAAGAAGAGGAAACACTTAATCACCCAGTGTTTGGTAAACTTAACAAAGTGTTGTGGGACAGGGTTCACAACAAACACCTACACCATCATTTTTTACAATTTGGCTTGATTAAATAGATTGTGTACCTATAAAGAGTCCGCAATTTTACGATCGTTAGCCAGTCGAGGTATTTTATTTTGCCCTCCTAGTTTACCCTGAGATTTCATGTACTTATGGAAGGCGTTTTTAGGTAGGCTCGTAATTTTTAGCTGTCTAAGTATTTTCCCCTCAATAAGGTCTTTATAATAAGAATTTTGGGCTTGTAGATTTTCGTCTATAAGTTTTTCGAACAGCGCCACGTCTTTAGCATCTGTAGCAAATTCTATAAGCCATTCGTGGTAGGGTAACCCTTCTTCTAGTTCTGTTTGAGGCGCAACAGTAAACTCACTTAACTCTACTTCGGTACATTGCTCCATTGCCAAACGAATAGCTTCTTCAACCTCTTTGGCTATTACGTGTTCGCCAAAAGCAGAAGTAAAGTGCTTTATTCTTCCTGTAACAATAATTCTATAAGGCTCTAAAGATGTGAAAGCTACGGTATCGCCAATATTATACCCCCATAATCCAGCGTTTGTATTTAAAATTAGCACATAGTTAATGCCCACTTTAACTTCTCCTAAAGATATGCGTGTAGGGTTTTCGTCGTAGAACTCATCTGCAGGTATAAACTCGTAGAATATTCCGTAGTCTAAAAGCAATAACAAACCCTTTTCATCTTGCTTTTCCTGAAAAGCTATAAACCCCTCAGAGGCTGGATACAACTCCAGGCTGTCTACTTTTTTACCAATGAGTTCTTCAAACTTCTTACGGTAAGGTTCGTAGTTTACACCCCCAAAAACAAAGAGAGAGAAGTTGGGGAATAGTTCAGAAATTGTTTTTCCTGTTTTAGCTTGTAGCCTCTCAAAATACATTTGCACCCAAGAAGGAATTCCACTAATAAGGCGCATATCTTCTGGAAGAGTTTCCTCAATAATGGCCTCTACTTTTGTTTCCCAATCTTCTATGCAATTGGTTTTATAAGAAGGCAATCTGTTGGATTGTAAATACGAAGGAACAAAGTTAGCTACTATGCCCGAAAGCCTACCATTAGGAACGGTTGGATTCATATCTAGCTCTGGAGATCCTTGTAAGAAAATCATTTTTCCATTTATAAAATGATGATTTCCAGAATCTACGATATAGTGTAAAAGAGCACTTTTAGCTGCTTTTATCTGGTAAGCTAAGGATTCTTTGGTGAGTGGTATATATTTAGCTCCAGATGTTGTGCCTGATGTTTTGGCAAAGTATAAAGGGCTGCCCTTCCAAAGGATGTCTTGTTCCCCATTTTTAATTCTTTCTATATACGGCTTAAGCCCTTCGTAATCTCTTACAGGAACTTGGGTTTTGAAATCTTCGTAATTGCTTATTTCACTAAAACAATGATCTTTTCCAAAAGCGGTATTAGCAGCAGTTTTAAGCAACTGAAGTAAAACTTTCTGTTGAGTTTCTAACGGATTAGAACTCCATTTTTTTGTTTGGACAACATCGCGATTCGCAATAATTTTACCGAAAAATGACTTTATAGACATTAGAATAAAATATGGTGTTCTGGATTAATAGCCTTGCCTTTATGCCACAACTCGAAGTGTAAATGAGGTCCTGTACTTAGCTCTCCAGAGTTTCCAATTATGCCAATTACATCACCTGCTAAAACCGTTTCGCCAATTCTTTTTAGTAATACAGAATTGTGCTTGTAAAATGAAATCAAATCGTTTTCGTGCTGTATAGCTATTGTATAGCCTGTTTCTGTAGTCCAGCTAGAGAGTATAACTGTACCGGGTAAACTCGCTTTTATCGCTTCGTTTTCTGGTGCTACCACGTCAATTCCGTAATGCTCTTTTTGAATATCGAATTTATCGGTAATAAGCCCTTTTATAGGGGCATAAAATGCAATGTGTTGTAAGGTTGTAGGGTTTTCTGTTTCTTCAGAAAGCACATTAAAACGATCTTCTCTTTCTACAACCTCCCTAAATAAAGAGTCTTCGTGAGATGCACTTAATTCGCTGTTTTTTATGGAGCTAACTATTACAGAATCAGAAAAAAGAGAGTCGTCTATATTCTCACCTTTTAGAATTCTTTCGAGCATTAATTGTTTCTGCTCTTTAATTTTCAAATCCGCCAATAAAGAATCTGTTTTTATAGTTAGATGTACGAGGTCTTTAGATAGATGCGGTGGAGAATATCCTGGAATAAACTCCCTTAAAGGTGTGTATGCAATTAGTAGGGTGCTAAGGGTGGCAATAAGGAGTAAAAAAGAAAGTATACGTGTAAGTATTTGGAACCTACTTAAGCTGGTGGAACTCAATTCCTTTAAGGACTGATCGTCGAGTACAACAAATCGCAACCTAAATCTTAGGGTATCTAAAAAGGAGTTCTTCTTTTTCATAAAGCAAATATCGCAAATTACGCGAGATAAATGGAGGATGTATGATTTGAAAATTTATTAAATAGAGCCCTAATATTGGTTCTTACTATTTTGCCGGTAATTTTCTATTTACCCTCTTAGTTTATCGTTCAAAAAAAATCCCTCCCATAAAAATGGAAAGGACTCTGCGTTCTTATAATAAATGAATCACTAACTTAACTAATGAAAGATTATTAGACTACAATATTGATGATTTTCTTAGGAACGATAATTACCTTTTTAGGCGACTTACCCTCTAGGTAATGTACAGACTTTTCGTGTGCCAAGATTTGTTTTTCTATTTCAGCTTTATCCATATCTAAAGGGAATTCCATTTTAAATCGCATTTTCCCATTAAAAGAAACAGGATACGTGTGTGAACGTTCTACTAAATGAGAAGCTTCAAATTTTGGGAATTCTTGGTAGGTAACTCCATCTGTATGCCCTAGTAATTCCCAAAGTTCTTCGGATATATGAGGGGCGTAAGAACACATTAAAATTACCAAAGGTTCTAACACAGATCGTTTATTACATTTCTGTGCCGTAAGCTCATTTACACAAACCATAAAGGTACTTACCGAAGTATTGAAAGAGAATGCCTCCACATCTTCTTGTACTTTCTTGATTGTTCTATGTAAAGTTTTCAGCTCTTCCTTTGTGGCTTCAGCATCACTAATTACAAAGTTGTTTTCTGCATTGTGGAATAAGCGCCACAGTTTACGTAAGAAATTGTTTACACCCGAAATACCGTTAGTGTTCCAGGGTTTAAATTGCTCTAAAGGACCTAAAAACATTTCGTACATACGAAGGGTGTCTGCACCGTATTTCTCCACAATTAAATCTGGACTAACCACATTAAACTTCGACTTCGACATCTTCTCTACCTCTGCACCACATTTGTATTCTCCCTCTTCGAGGATGAATTCTGCATTTTCAAAATCTGCACGCCACCCTTTAAATGCTTCCACATCTAAAATGTCGTTCTCCACCATATTTACATCTACATGAATAGGTGTAGTATCGTGTTGGTCTTTAATTCCGTGAGAGACAAAAGTGTTGGTGTCTTTAATTCTGTACGCAAAGTTAGAACGACCTAAAATCATTCCTTGATTGATCATCTTTTTGAAAGGCTCTTGCTCAGATACATAACCCATGTCAAATAAGAACTTCATCCAGAAACGCGAGTACAATAAGTGTCCGGTAGCATGCTCCGATCCACCAATGTATAAATCGACGTTTCTCCAATATTCTTGTGCGTCTTTAGAAACAAATTCACCGCCGTTACTTGCATCCATATAACGCAAGAAATACCACGAAGACCCAGCCCATCCAGGCATTGTATTGGTTTCGATAGCATTTCCATCGGCAGTTTCCCAGTGTTCTGCTCTCGCCAAAGGCGGTTCGCCATCTTCGGTGGGTAAGTATTTTTCTACTGTGGGTAAAGTAACAGGAAGGTCTTTGTCTTCCATAGTTTTAGGCATTCCATCCTCAAAATATACTGGAAATGGTTCTCCCCAGTATCTCTGGCGAGAGAAAATTGCATCGCGTAAGCGGTATTGAATTTTACCTCTTCCGATTCCTTTGGCTTCAATCTTAGCAATAATTGCTGTGGTTGCGTCCTTAACCTCTAAGCCATTTAGGAACTCAGAATTTAGGAGTGTTCCTTCTTTTCCATCGTGTGATTCTTCTGGTAGATTACCCCCAGAAATAACGGGCATAATTGGCAAGTCGAAGTTATTTGCAAATGCAAAATCACGGCTATCGTGTGCAGGAACAGCCATTACCGCACCTGTTCCGTAACTTGCTAGAACGTAATCTCCAATCCACACAGGAATTTTAGCTCCCGTAAATGGGTGTTTCACGTAAGCGCCTGTAAATTGACCAGAAACGGTTTTTACATCCGACATCCTATCGCGCTCCGAACGCTTTTTCGTCTTGTCTATATATTCTGTAATTGCTTCTTTATATTCATCAGTAGTAATGCGAGACACATATTCGTGCTCTGGAGCTAAAGTCATATACGATACTCCAAAAATAGTATCTGGACGTGTGGTAAAGACCTCTACTTCTATATTTTCATCAGAAGCTAAAGCATCACTTTCCAATTCAAAACGAATAGAAGCACCTTCCGATCTACCG
>CAJWJW010000050.1 GCA_913041775.1 uncultured Flavobacteriales bacterium | reverse complement strand
TAATGGAAAATAAGTCAACAAAATTAGTAGTGCCTACAATGGCAGAAATGATGGCAAAAGGAGAAACTCCTGATGTACTTTTTTGGGTAGGTTGTGCAGGAAGTTTTGACGATAGAGCTAAAAAAATCACTAAAGCTTTTGTTAAAATTCTCAATCACTTAGATTATAAATTTGCAGTTCTTGGTGCTGAAGAATCTTGTAGTGGAGATCCAGCAAAAAGAGCTGGAAACGAGTTTCTTTTCCAAATGCAAGCTATGGCAAACATAGAAGTAATGAACGCTTACGATGTTAAACGTATCGTTACAACTTGTCCGCATTGTTTTAATACCATTAAAAACGAATATCCTGAGTTAGGAGGTAAGTTTGAGGTTGTTCACCATACACAGTTTTTACAAGCTCTTATTGATGAAGAACGTTTAACTATTTCTGGAGGTGCTTTTAAAGGAAAGAAAATTACTTTCCACGATCCTTGTTATTTAGGGAGAGCAAATGATGTTTACGAAGCTCCTCGTTCGTTAATACAAACCTTAGATGCTGAGCTAGTCGAAATGAAAAGATGTAAAACTCGTGGTTTCTGTTGTGGTGCTGGTGGTGCTCAAATGTTTAAAGAACCTGAAAAAGGGAATAAAGACGTAAATATTGAGCGTACTGAAGAGGCTTTAGAAACCAAACCAGATATAATTGCAACTGGTTGTCCATTCTGTAATACGATGATGACGGATGGTGTGAAGAATAAAGAAAAAGAGGACGAAGTTGAGGTAATGGATCTTGCTGAAATGATTGCTACTTCGATAGACTTATAAATGGATGCTTTATTTAACGAAATGAGCCCTTTGAGTAGGGTATGGGTGTTTCAGTCGGACAGACTATTGTCTGCAGAGGAACAAGTTTTTATTAAGTCTAAACTGAGTTCTTTTGTTGCAGCCTGGGGTACACACGGTACTCCTTTACATGCTGCATTTACGATTAAAAATAACTGTTCTGTTGTTGTTGCTGTCGACGAAAATATTCAAGAAGCATCGGGCTGTTCTATTAGTTCCTTAACTGCACTTTTTGAATCTTTTGGTACTGAATTTAAACTGTCGTTTTTCGACCGTTTTTCCATTGGCCATTGCTCGAATAGTTCTGTTGTTTTAAGTTCTGTAGATGAATTTAAAGAATTGATAAAAGTAGGCAAGGTAACAGAATACACTCTTGTGTACAATAATCTTATTGCTTTAAAGCAAGATTTAGATTCTAATTGGGAAATCCCACTTAAGCAGTCCTGGCAAAAAAGGTATTTATAATTGAGCAACGCTGTTGTTTTAAAACTACTCCATGAAACAAAAAGAAATCACAATCCGATATAACGAATATACTTCTAAAGAACTTTCAACGCTACAATCTAACTTAATAAAGCAGTCTGTAAAAGCACAAGAAAGTTCTCATTCACCGTATTCAAATTTCAGAGTAGGTGCAGCTATTTTATTAGATTCTGGAGAAATTATATTGGGTTCTAATCAAGAAAATGCGGCTTATCCTTCTGGCTTATGTGCAGAAAGAGTTGCCATTTATACCTGTGGATCTAACCATCCTACAAAAATAATTAAATTAATTGCTATTTCTGCAAGTTCATCACAATTTGACATTAACGAAGTCCTTGCGCCTTGTGGTGCATGCAGACAGTCGATGTTAGAGTTCGAACACAAACAAAAAGCTGATATTAAAGTACTTCTTAAGGGTGCTGATGGACAGGTAGTTGAATTTAATTCCATTAAGGATTTACTTCCTATTCCATTTAATTGTGATGAATTGCAGAATGTTAGTTAAATAGCCAAAAATTAGTACATTTGCTACCGAAAATTATAAGAAATGGTAAAGTTGAAGTTTACGAAAGAAACGTATTTAAAGTGGTATGCAGATATGCTACTTTGGAGAAAGTTCGAAGATAAAACAAGCGCACTTTATATACAGCAGAAAATTCGTGGATTCTTGCACCTTTACAATGGTCAAGAAGCTGTACTTGCTGGTTCTATATTAGCAATTGATCCTTCAAAAGATAAAATGATTACCGCTTATAGAGACCATGTTCAGCCTATTGCTATGGGAGTTAGTCCTAATAATATTATGGCCGAACTCTATGGGAAAGCTACTGGTTGTTCTGGTGGTAAAGGTGGTTCAATGCATATGTTTTCTAAGGAATATAATTTCTTTGGTGGACATGGAATTGTAGGTGGTCAAGTTCCTTTGGGTGCTGGTATTGCTTTTGCCGATAAGTACAACGATTCTGATGCCGTAACTTTATGTTATATGGGCGATGGTGCTGTACGTCAAGGAGCAATTCATGAAACCTTTAATATGGCTATGCTATGGAAAATACCTGTTGTCTTTATTTGTGAAAACAATGGATACGCTATGGGAACTTCAGTAGAGCGTACAGCTAACCATTCTGATATTTGGAAATTAGGTTTAGCTTACGAAATGCCTTGTGGTCCTGTAGATGGAATGGATCCTGTTGCTGTAGCAGAAGCAATTAAAGAAGCAGTAGACAGAGCTCGTACGGGTGATGGACCTACTTTCTTAGAAATTAAAACATACCGTTTTAAAGGACATTCTATGTCTGATGCTCAAAAGTACCGGACTAAAGATGAGGTTGCAGAATACCAAAAAATTGATCCTATTACTAAAGTTCTTGAATTAATCAAGAAAAATAAATGGGCTTCAGAAGAAGACATCACAGCAATTCAAGCTAATGTTAAAGCTACAGTACAAGAAGCTGTAGATTTTGCCGAAGAGTCTCCATTCCCATCGAATGATTCTCTATATAAGAACGTTTACGCAGAGGAATACCCATTTATAAAAGATTAATTATGGCTGAAATTGTACGCATGCCGCGTTTGAGCGATACTATGACCGAAGGTACAGTAGCGAAGTGGCATAAAAAAGTAGGTGATGCTATTTCTGAAGGTGATTTACTAGCAGAAATTGAAACTGATAAAGCTACAATGGAGTTTGAATCTTTCCAAGAAGGTGTACTATTACACATTGGAGTAGGAGAGTCTGAAACTGCTGCTGTAGATTGTATACTTGCTATTTTAGGTGAAGCTGGAGAAGATGTAACTGCTTTAGTTGAAGCTGATGCTAGTCCAGAAACACCTGAAGTAAAGGAGGTAAATACTCCTGTTGCTGAAGTGAAAATTGAAGTTGAACCTACTGTTACTGCTAATGCCCCTGTAAAGGCTAAAAAGCTAATAGACGGTAGAATCGTTGCTTCACCATTAGCTAAAAGATTGGCAGATGAAAAAGGTATTGATATTTCTTCAATTACTGGTTCTGGTGATGGCGGTAGAGTTATAAAAAGAGACGTTGATAACTATCAAGCTCCAGTAGCTAATAGTATAGAATATCTAGAGTCATATTCCGAAGAGCCTGTATCGCAAATGCGTAAGGTTATTGCTCGTAGATTAGCAGAGTCTAAATTCTCTGCTCCTCATTTTTACCTTTCTATTTCTGTAGATATGGATAATGCAATTGTTGCTCGTAAAGCAATTAATGCATTACCAGATACTAAAGTTTCTTTCAACGATTTAGTTGTTAAAGCTTGTGCCATGGCACTTAGAGAACATCCAACGGTAAATTCTTCTTGGAGAGAAGATGTAATTCGTCGCAATCATCATGTAAATGTTGGGGTTGCTATAGCTATTGAAGATGGACTTTTAGTTCCTGTAGTTCGTTACACAGACACAAAGTCTCTTTCTGACATTTCTGGTGAAGTAAAAGAATTTGCTAAAAAAGCAAAAGATAAAAAATTACAACCTGAAGACTGGGAGGGTAGTACATTTACTATTTCTAACTTAGGTATGTTTGGAATTGATGAGTTTACTGCTATTATAAATACGCCCGACGCATGTATTCTTGCTGTTGGAGGTATTCAACAAGTTCCAGTTGTAAAAGACGGACAAGTTGTACCAGGTAATTTAATGAAACTGACTCTTTCATGCGACCATCGCGTTGTTGATGGTGCATCCGGAGCAGCTTTCCTTAATACGCTAAAAACATATTTACAGAATCCTGTAACGATGCTTAAATAAAAATAAAAGGTTTCCATTAGGAGACCTTTTATTATAACCTGTATTTTCAATTCTCTAATTCCTTCTTATGTCTAATCTACAATGGACTGTTTGCTCATTTTTTGAATTATCTAGAAATCAAATTTTTGATATGTACCATGTTAGACAAGAGGTTTTTATAATGGAACAAAATTGTCTTTATCAAGATTGTGATGCGAAAGACAAAGAATCACACCATTTAATGGGCTATGAAGGTGGAGTTTTAGTTGCATATTTAAGAATTGTAAATCCTGGTATAAGCTATTCAGAACCTTCTATTGGAAGAGTTTTAACCAAATTATGTAGCCGTAAAAAAGGTTATGGAATAGAATTAATGAATCGTGGAATAGAATTTTGTAATGCTACTTATCCTTCTTCTAATATTCGAATTTCAGCTCAAAAATATTTACTTAACTTTTACAATACTTTAGGTTTTGTTGAATTCGGAGAGGAGTACTTAGAAGATAATATCCCGCATATGGGAATGCTTTATACTTCGAAGAAGTAAAGTGTGTTCTAATTAATTTTATAGCATTTATAAGTCTATTTTTGTTCCATGAAAAAAGTAATTTTTTTAGATAGAGATGGAGTAATTAATAAAGAAGTAGGTGACTATGTTTATCATTTAGATTCTTTTATTATAAATCCTGGATTGGAATCTGCTTTGCGTTATTGGGCACAAAAAGGCTACTCTTTTTCGGTAATAACGAATCAGGGAGGTATTTCTAAACATCGCTATACTAAAGAACATGTCTATAAAATTAATGTTTTTTTATACGACTGGTTCGCAAAACGAAATCTCGATTTATTATCGATTTCGTTCTGTCCTCATCATAATTCTATTGAAGCATGTATTTGTAGAAAACCCGATTCTTTAATGCTAGAGAAATTGATAGCTAGATACAATGTCTCGATAAATGATTCTTTCTTAATTGGCGATAGCTTACGTGATATTGAAGCTGCCGAAAAGGTTGGCCTCAAAGGAATTAAAATAGTAGCTAACACAAACCTAAATACTCTTATTTCTTTATAATGATCAATTTAAACGGAAACCTTTTACCTAAGTCAACGCCGATTTTTAAAGCTGGAAACAGAGCCTTTTCATACGGGGATCAATTGTTTGAAACCATCTTATTCGAAAACAGAACTCTAAAGTTTTGGGAAGACCATTATTTTAGAATGATGGGTGGTGCTTGTTTATTGAGAATGGAAATCCCAATTCATTTAAATATGGATTTCATGGAAGAGGAAGTAATAAAGACTTTAGACTCGGCAAATTTAAGTGCAAAAAAGGCGCGTGTTAGATTAAGTCTTTTTAGAACTGATGGTGGCTTATATACTCCTAAAGACAGAGCTCTGGAGTATTTAATCGAAGTTGAGGAGCTTCTAGTTTCAGAAACTGATAAAGGTTTAGTAATTGATGTTTTTCACGATCATTTAAAAGCTTCTCAGCCTTTGTCTAATACAAAAGGGGTTAATTCTATAGTAAGCGTACTTTCTGCAATATTTGCAGAAGAAAACCAATTAGATGAGGCTATAATTCTCAATTCATCGTCTTTTATGTGTGAAACGACTGCCTCTAATATTTTTGTGGTAAAAGATGAAGTTATCTATACTCCGTCATTAGAATCAGGTTGTGTAGATGGCATTATTAGAAAGCAAATTTTTGAAAACGCTACTAATTGGGGTATTTCCATAGAGGAGAAAGAAATGAAAACTTTCGAATTGATTAAAGCAGATGAAGTATTTTTAACAAATTCTATTAAAGGTATTCAGTCGGTAAAGTCGTATAAAAAGAAATGTTATACTAATGAATTTACTGATATTCTTAAAATGAAGCATGCAGATTTATAAATTAATTGAGTCTAATGTCTTTTGGTGCATTATCCCACAGTTGAAATTCTTTCCCTTTATTCTTTAGGCAATTTTTCCATAATTGCTCTATATCCGAATCAAAAAGAGAATTTTCGGTTTCGTCTACTAACCACGACTCTGAAATTATTTCCTCGTCTAATTGTTCTTTTCCCCATCCAGAGTAGCCTAAGAAAAAACGAATATCTGTAGGTTCTAGTCCTCCATTCTGGATAAGACTTTTCACCTGATCAAAACTGCCACCCCAATATAAATCTTTTGTGATATGTACACTACCTGTTATTTTTTTTGGAGCTCTATGAATAAAATAGAGACTGTCAGTTTCTACAGGTCCTCCATAAAAAATTGTGGTGTCAAATTCGGGAAAACCATCGATTAAATTGCAGATGTCTAAATTTAACGGCTTGTTTACTATAAATCCGACTACGCCCTCATCAGTGTATTCCGAGAGAAAAACGACAGAGTTATGAAAAAACTCATCATTGATAAGTGGTTGAGATATAAGTAGTTTACCTTTGTTGAGCTGCGGCTTAATTATAGTTTTCATATTTTATAAATTTTAATTAGTCACTAAATTCATTTTAAATGTAAGTTTTCTCATATTTGATTCCAAATTCTATGATTACTTTTGCCTAAACAGATTTCATGTACATGAAGAATATTGCTGACATACGCATCGATTATACTAAATTCTCTATTGATGAATTTGGATTAAAAGACAATCCTTTAGACCAGTTTAACGATTGGCTTAATCACGCATTAAAAACGCAGGTTTCGGAAGTTAATGCAATGGTACTTTCTACAGTTTCACCTAAAGGTATTCCTAGTGCTCGTGTTTTATTACTTAAAGGAATTGAAAATGGCGGTTTTACTTTCTTCACCAATTACAATAGTTCTAAGGGAAACGACTTAGCAATTAACCCTAATGCATGCTTAACCTTTTTTTGGCAAGAACTAGAACAGCAAATCCGTGTTACCGGTTGTGTAGAAAAAATTGAAGAGAATTTATCGAATGCTTATTTTCACTCTCGACCTCGAGCAAGTCAAATTTCTGCATTAGCCTCACAGCAAAGTTCTGTAGTTAAGCATCGAGAAGATTTAACAAATGAAGTTGATAGGTTAGAAAAGTTGTATGAAAATAAAGAAATTCCCAAACCTCAGCATTGGGGCGGTTATGTTTTAAAACCTACTTCGGTAGAGTTTTGGCAAGGACGTACCTCTCGTTTACACGATCGTTTTTTATACCAAGAAGTTGAGGGTGTTTGGCAAATTGAACGTTTAGCTCCTTAACTATTTTTTAAATCTCTGCGTAAATAAGTTTCTAAATCCGCTAGACTTATATTTTCCTTTAATCGACCTTGCTTAAAATAAGCAATCCTCCCTGTTTCTTCAGAAACAATTAAGGCTAATGCATCGGTCATTTCTGTTATACTTGCTGCAGATCTATGTCTTAAGCCCATATGTGTAGGTAAGCTAACTAAGTCTGACACTGGGAGTACACACCTTGCGGCTATAACCTCGTTCTTACGTATTATTACTGCGCCATCGTGTAATGGGCTGTTTTTAAAAAATATACTTTCCAATACCGCTGCTCCAACCTTCGAATTTATTTTTTCACCAGAACCTTCATAGGTACCCAGTTCAGTATTGCGTGTAATAATTATTAAAGCACCCGTTTTTGTTTTCGACATGGAACTAAATGCTGTTTGAATAGCATTTATATCTAGTGATACCGATTTTTTTGGCTTGGCAATCCAATTAAAAAACTCACCCTTATTAGAAAAACTCGTGGTTCCAATTAGTAATAAGAATTTTCTTATTTCTTGTTGAAATACAATTATTACAGCCAATACACCAACTCCAATAAATTGTCCTAAGATCTCAGTGAGAACTTCCATCTGAAGCGCTCCCACTAATTTCCAAAATAAATAAGTGGATGTTAATCCAATAAAAATTTTAATTGCTACCGTTCCTTGTACCAGTTTGTATAGCTGGTATAGAAGTGCTGAAACTAGAATGATATCTAGTAAATCTAATAAGTCGAAGTCTAAAAATCCCAATTTTAATTTTTCAACAAGTTAGTAATTTTTACTGCTTCTACCGCAGCTTTTACATCGTGTACTCTAAGTATAGACGCGCCATTAAGTAAACTCGCTGTATGCACAACTGTACTACCGTTTAAGGCCTCTTCAGGGCTTATATTTAGGTGTTTGTAAATCATAGATTTACGAGATGCACCAATTAGTAATGGATGCCCTAAACATTCAAAGCTTTTTAGGTGTTTTACAATTTCATAATTTTGATTTAAGTCTTTAGCAAAGCCTAAACCTGGATCGATTATAAGATCGTTTAAGCCTAGATTGTTAAGTATTTTAACTTTCTTCTGAAGTTCAGAGATCGTATCGAGAATTAAATGATCGTAGCTGTTTAAGGAATTCATAGTTTGTGGAGTCCCTCTCATGTGCATTAGTATATAAGGAACTTGCTTTTTAGCTACTAAGTCAAACATATCTGTATCTAAATTACCTCCCGAAATATCGTTTACCATACAAGCACCACTATCTATAGCTTCTGATGCTATTTTAGATCTAAACGTGTCTACCGAAATTA
The DNA here is from genome assembly GCA_913041775.1 of uncultured Flavobacteriales bacterium. GTDB lineage: Bacteria > Bacteroidota > Bacteroidia > Flavobacteriales > UBA7430 > UBA6772. The sequence continues at coordinate 297 of CAJWJW010000050.1, read as the reverse complement.
ATAGCTCCGGAAATTCTTTTACGATACTTCCCAAAGCGGGCAATAAACGCTGTTTTTCATCTTCTATAGAAACAAATGCTGCGCCCGGACGAGAGGAATAAGCACCAATATCTATAAAAGTAGCTCCTTCCTTTACCATCAACTCAATTTTACTTAGTAAGTTGCTGAAATCTAACACTCTACTTTCGGTGTAAAAAGAATCTGGCGTAAAATTTATGATTCCCATAATTTTAGGAATGCTTAAATCGATTAAATTTCCCTTACAATTGACTGTTCTTTTCAAAGAATATTTTTTTT
>CAJWJW010000049.1 GCA_913041775.1 uncultured Flavobacteriales bacterium | reverse complement strand
ATCAAATTTTAAATGTGAGTCCTTTTGAAATTCAGTTTAATGAAAATAGAAGTTTTTTTACGGAAGGAACAGAGTTGTTTAACAAAAGCAACCTCTTTTACTCAAGACGTATTGGGGATAAACCAGGAATGCATCTTGTTATTGGGGAAAATGAGATTATAAAAGAACTACCAACGACTGTACAACTTTTAAATGCATCTAAAATCTCTGGTAGAAACACAAAAGGTTTAGGTATTGGGTTTTTTAATGCTGCTACAAAAGCAACATACGCAACAATAGAAGATACAATCACTGCACAAGAACGAAATGAATTAATTGCACCACTTACCAATTATAATGTACTGGTTTTTGATCAAGTCTTAAAAAATAATTCTTTCGTAACCTTCACCAACACCAACGTAAGTAGAGAAGGAAAAGTAGCCGATGCAAATGTAGAAAAGCTTCAACTACAAATTGGTAGTAAAGATAATTCGTATACTTTTTATGGAGACATCTCATACAGTCACCTATTTGAAAATGCTCAAGATCAAACGGGCTTTGCTTCCTTTCAAATGTTTGAAAAATCGTCTGGAAATTTCAGATTTAATATTTCACAGAATATAGTAAGTGAAAAATACAATATTAACGATTTGGGATTTCTTAATAAGAATAATGAAGTGGAACAAATTGGTTGGGTTTCATATCAAATATTTAAACCAAGAGGAAAGTTAAGGAGAGCAACCTTTGACCTAGACATTAGTAGAAACATGCTCTATAAACCGCAAGTCTATAGCTCTACAAACATAAACTCTGAAGTACGAATTCATTTAACTAACTTTTTCTCAACAGGAATCTCAATAAATCAGTCAATTGGAGAGACTCATGATTATTTTGAGGCTCGTACAAACGATTTAAGCAATGTATTTTTATTCGGACCTACAACAGATATTTATTGGTGGAATTCTACAGATTATAGAAAAAGGTTTGCTGGAGATTTAGGTTTTGGATACAATACAAATCCAGAATTTGAAAGTAAGTCTTATCAGATACGTTGGTCACCAAGATTTAGAGTGAACGATCATATATTTATGACCTATATTATATCGCATAAAACAGAAAAAAACAATGTTGGTAGAGCGTTTGATTCAAATGGAAGAAACCTTACTGATAACCAAGAGAATATACTTTTTAGTAAACGAGACAGAAAGACGATTACAAATGTATTTCAAGCATCATATGTATTTAATACAAAATTATCTGTTGACCTTAAGCTTCGACATTATTGGTCTACATTAAAACCTAAGGAGTTTTATCAATTAGAAGATGGACAAATAATAGATAGTGAGTTTGTAAATTCTAGTAACACAGCATTATACAACATCAACTATAATACATGGAATATTGACTTAAATTGTATTTGGAGATTTGCACCTGGAAGTGAATTAAGTTTTCAGTGGAAAAACTCATTAAATAAGTCAGACAATATAATCCCATTAACTGCAATACAGAATATAAATAGTCTTTTTGAGGGTACACAAGGAAACAGTTTATCTTTGAAACTTATCTATTACCTCGATTATCAATACCTAAAAAACTTATAGCTATGATTACAGCACATAACATACGTAAAAACTACGAAGGTCTTGAAGTACTTAAAGGAGTATCTGTAGATATTAACGAAGGAGAAATTGTTAGTATAGTAGGATCTTCTGGTGCAGGAAAGAGTACTTTATTACATATTTTAGGTACACTAGCTAAAGCCGATTCTGGGAGTTTGAAAATTAACAGGAAAGTAATAGATAAATTAAATGCTAAACAGTTAGCATCATTCAGGAATGAAGAGATTGGCTTTATATTTCAAGCTCATCAACTACTACCCGAATTTTCAGCTTTAGAAAATGTGTGTATTCCTGCATGGATAAAAGGAGACAGTAAAAAAGAAGCAAAAAAGAAAGCTACTGAGCTATTAACTAGCTTAGGCTTAAAAGATAGAATTCATCATAAACCAATGGAACTTTCTGGTGGAGAGCAACAAAGAGTAGCAGTTGCTAGAGCCTTAATAAATAATCCGTCAGTTGTATTTGCAGACGAACCTTCAGGTAATTTAGATAGCGAGTCGGCAAAAATATTACATGAATTGTTTTTCAAATTAAGAGATCAATACAATCAAACATTTGTAATAGTAACTCATAACAGAAAATTAGCACAGATGAGCGATAGAATGTTAGAAATGAAAGATGGACTTATAGTATAAGATTATTTAACAGTTATAAACTCTAATTTCTCGAACTTCACTTCCATTTTAGCGAAACCAATTTGCAGCAAAGCACTTGAAGACTTCAATTCTAAAATTTCTCCTTGTTGGTTAGTACCTTCAATTCGTACTTGTTCACCTAGTTTAAAAATTTCTTTTGTTCTAGATTTCCTTTTCTGAAGCAATTTAGAATCCTCATTATTATCTACTTTTCTATTCGACTCTAACTCAATTATTTTCTTTAATCGAGGTAAAATAGAATTCATAGCAGAGCCTTTTCTATACAGATCAATTAATTTATTGATCCTTTTACCTAGTTGTAAATATTTAGACTCATATTCCATAATATCTCGCTGAGATTCTAATTTTTCTTCTAAAAGAATTAATTTAGAATGATATTCTCTTTTTGAAGCAGAAACTTGCATTTCCTGTAGACTTAAAGCTTCTTTAGATAATTGTAATTCTGTGGTAAGTTTCTGGTAGTGATGAATAGTATCTTCGAAACGAACAGTACCATGTTTTAACCCTGCCCTAGCTTCGTTTATTAAATCTTGTGGTAGACCTACATTTTTAGCAACCTCAAAAGTATAAGAACTTCCAGGTTGTCCTAGTTTTAATTTATATAATGGATTAAGAGCTTCATCATCAAATAACATACAAGCATTTTCGGCGAATTCTGTTTGATCAGTTAGTACTTTAATATTCCCATAATGAGTTGTTAGTACACCATAAGCACCAGACTTAACAATTTCTTTAAAAAAGACTCCCGCTAATTCACCACCTAGTGCAGGATCAGAGCCTGAGCCAAATTCATCAATTAATATAAATGAAGATTTACCTGCATTTAGTAGAATATCCTTCATTCTTTTTAATCTGTACGAATAAGTACTTAATTCATTTTCGATAGATTGATTATCTCCAATATCGGTGAAAATATTATGAAATACACTCATCGAAGAATTAGGATGTACAGGGATAAACAATCCTGCTTGCAACATAAGTTGATTTAAACCGAAAGTCTTTAATGTAATTGATTTACCTCCTGCATTTGGTCCAGAAATAACAATTACACGATTAATATCATCGAAATATATATCCTGTGGTATCGTATTTAAACCTCGCTTATTATTTTCGATAAGTAATAAAGGATGGTAAGCAGACTTAATGTTAATTTCTCTAGAATGAGAAACATTGGGACGCGAAGCATGCATTACTTCAGCTAATTTCAACTTTGCATTTAAAAAATCAACTTCTTCTATAAGATTTTTAAATGCTTCAATTTTATCTATATGTTCAGCTAAATCAGCCGTTAATTGTTTTAATACTCGATGGATCTCTTCTTTTTCTTCCTCGTATAGATGTGACAATTCTCTATTTAAAGAAATACACTTTTCAGGCTCAATAAAAGAGATACTTTTAGTTTTTGATTGAGTTCTAACCTGTCCTTTAACTTTTCTTTTATACTCAGAAGAAACTGCTAATAGTGAGACTCCATCTGCAAATGATTCTTTAATATCATCTAAAAAACCTAGATGAGTATAGTGACTCATAGTTTCTTGAAAGTGCTTATCTACGTGAGAGCGTTTTTTAGAAATCTCTTCACGAATAGAAAATAACATTTCTGAAGCATTAGAACGGATAAAACGTCGAGGTGTGAAAACCTTTTCAATACGTTTTTTAATTATCGCACTTTTCTTTAGGTCGCCAATAAGTTGTAGGATGGTTGGTATTTCATATTCATTATTGGAAATGAATTGAATTAAAGAGTTTACCCAATTAGAGGCGAAATAAATTTCAAAAAATTGATCTTCTGTTAGAAGAGAGTTTTCAATCTTAAGATATTTTAAGACTTCAAGTAAGTCTAAATATTCAAAACGAGGGAAGTTTGAATCTGATTGAATAGAACTATATTCCTGTAAACAACTAAGGTGGTAATTTAAAATTTTAGGACTGTGTAATATAGAGAGCTGCTGAATGCGTTCTCTATTCGCCGTACTTTTTGAATAAGCTTCTAGAAGATCTAAAACCTTATTAAACTCTAATTCATACCGTACTGAGTCACTAATATTTGAACGTCTATTTTTCATAGGTGGATGAAATAATAAATCAGTACGTCATACAATTAAAAGAATTAGAAATAATAAACATTAAAACTAGTAGGTATCTTAGTCTCTAAATAAAGTGAAGAAACCTTTATGGTTTCTTCCATCAAGAAGTTCAATCGTATAAAAATAAGAACCTTCTATACAGGTCTCACCGCCAGAAATATGAGTTCCATCCCAACAATGGTTACCTGAATTCTCATCGCATAACTCGTAATTTATAGAAGTATAAACTAATTCTCCCCAACGATTATAGATGCTGATTCGAACATTATCTACAACGTCACCAAAATTTAAATAAAAGAAATCATTCTGTCCATCAGCATTAGGAGTAAATACATTGGCTTTGATACAATCAACTACATTAAATCTAAATTGATCGCTAGTCGAATTAGAACATTGATCACTAACTATTAGTTCTAGGTTATAATCGTAAGGCAATTCTGTAGGTACAGTAAAGTTTAAAGTATCATTATAAGGTAGTCCATCAATATACCACATAAAGTCAGGCTCGCCAATACCACCTGCTAATAAAATTTCAGTATTTAAAACATCACCTAAACAGGCCTCTATACTATTATAGGTAGATAGGATTGTAAGAGGTAGTTCTGGTTCTAAAAGATATGATTCAAAAGAATCTGAAACTTCAGAATCACATAGACCGTTAGCTTGAAAAGTATAGAAACCAATATTATTAGGTTGAATTGTAATGATTTCTTGATTGGAATATGTAGCACCATTGTATAACCATTGATAAGACATTGGTTGTATACCTCCAGAGATGCTAGGGTTAATAGTTATTGCAAGATCACCTGGACAAAAAGCAGTATCGGGCAAACTATCCATATACATAGGCATTCTATCAACAATTAAAAAATTAAATTCCATTTCTTCTTCTGCACAGCCATCAGTAACAGTAGCAAAAACAGATAAGGTTTCATTTCCTTCTACTATACCATCGTAAAAAGGGACTAAAGGAATCGAAGTCAGAAGATCTCCAGCAGAAATTATCGCCTGACTACCCATAGTTTCAAAATCTACACCTTCTGTAGCAGTACCGCCAACAACAAAATCTATAACGTAATCTGTTTGTATAGTTTCAGTTAAACCAAAAGTAAGCTCTCCATCAAAACAACCTTCGACTAAGGTAGTGTCATTACCAGACCAAGGTCCATAGTCACTACTAGACTCGATAAATGTACCAGTAGAACTAAAACTATTTTCTAATAAGAATACTGCTGATTGTAAAGCTTGATCACTAACATTTGCTAAAGCTAATTTAATGTGATACGTTTCACAAGGAATAACACTTGACGTAGCTGTTAATGGAACTGTAAATCCAGGCATATTAACAGTTTCTTCATTTGGATTATTCGTAAAAAAAACAGCATAATCTTGCCAATTCTCATCAATATCATCACATGGTCCATTATTACCCGAAGAGGAGACTCCAGAATTAATAGAGTTGATCATTACAGGCGTATCGGTATAACTACCAGGATTATTTGGGTCAGGAATCATAGCAAGATTAATTCCGTTATTAGAAAAAGGTCCATTAATACCAGGTCCTGAAAGGAAAAAACCGAAAATATCATTAAAATCAGAACAAGTATAGCCTGGATATTCTTCTGAACCAAATACATATTGAAATGCTATTTGATCTGAATTAGGTTCAAAGTCAAATTCTAAAACAATTACATTATTTACAGTAGTAGAAGCAGAATTAACTAATTGTAGTTGAGTAACTAAATCAGGGTCACTTCCAGTACCTTGAGTATTTGCACCTAATCCAGTTAACATATCAATACCGCCAGTACACATTGCAAAACCAGAGCTCAAATCGAGGTTGGTATTAGTGCCATCAAAAAAACCTGCAGCACAATCAAAGCCAGTTAAGGTAGCATTGGAAAATGGAACACCATCAACTAATAAATTCACTAAAGAAGTGGCATTATCATAAGGGGGTGTACAATTAGTAATAATTTGAGCGTTTATAGTATTGCAAAAAAACAATATAGAAAAGACGCAGCTTAATAAATATTTCATGCTTAACGGATTAAATTAATACTACCGAGCTCTTGATAGTAACCTTTTTCGTTTATTTTCTTCATTTTAGCCTTATAAGAATATACACCTTGGGCAGCATTAGTAGTATTGGAATAAGTACCATCCCATTCTTCTTCTGAATTCTGGGAATAAAATACTTGTTTACCGTATCTATCGAATATGAAAAGTTCGAAATCGGCAACCCCAGTAACGAAGGTTTTAAAGAAATCATTTTTAGTGTCGTTATTTGGAGTAAAAGCATTGGGTGCATAGAAATAATACAATGCTTGTACAGTAATGTATTCTTGATATTCTTTATAGCATCCAGCAATAGCAGTAGTAACACCTAAAGTAACACCATAATTAGATGCTTCATAGAACTCATGTATTGGTTCTTCTAAAATTGAATAATATCCATCATCAAAAGTCCACATAAACGATAGTCCATTCATTTCTGGAGTGTAGTTATTAAATTCAATACCCATATTTAAATGAGGAATAGTTAAATACTCAAAGAAAGGGTCAGGAGCTTCATCAAGATAAATCTCGGTATTAACAACTACGGTTTCATCACAACCATCGCTAACTTCAACAGTATAACTATTGTTGAAATCGTAAATACAGGAATCATTACTTCCATTAGACCAATTAAAGTCATAATCACCTTCTCCACCTTCTACCAATACACATAACTCTTCTTCAATATCAGTACAGATATAAACAATATCAGATTCAGCTTCTAAATCAGGATATTGGTTAACTGAAACAGTTAAGCATTCCATCAATGATTGAGTATCGCAATAATCAGTTACTTCCACACAATACTGAGTTGTAACTAAAGGGTTTTCTAATTGTTCAGCTGCTGTACCTACTTGAGACCATTCAATAAAATATGGTTCTGCTGTTGTAGGTTGTTGTAAAAGACTCCCTACACCGCCAGAAATTTCGACTTCAAATTCTGCATCATCACCAGGACAGTAATTTGTGAAGTCATCAGTTAAAGAAATATTTAAAATAGGCTGGTCTGATAAAGTAAATTCGATTATTACAGGAGCAGTTGAGGTACACCCAGAACCGATAGAAGCTAGTTCAAAAATAATATTCTCAACAGATTCATTGGTCCAATCCTCAATAGAATTGATGTAAATAGTAACCGATGTCATTCCTGAGTCAATAACTGCTAAGTTTGAAGTTCCATTAGCTAAAGTAAAATCCTCATTATACACAGCAACACCATATAAATGATATGGAATAAATAATTGACCCATATTGTTGGCGGGTCTATATATTGTTAATGAACCACCACTACAACCTTCGTAAATATTATTTTCTAATAATGGATTCGAAGAAGTACTAACTTCATATTGAGTTTCAACAATAGAATTAAAAGAAGACTCCTCGAAAAATATTGCTGAGCTATTATTAGAATCTCCTGCATCAACTAATACAATTTTCATATGATAAGTAGTACAAGGAACTATAGAGGCTGCAGCTTTTAAAGGAACTGTAAAGCCGGGGTAGTTAACCGTTTCCATGGTTTCGTTAGCTACATAAAAAACAGAATTATCAGACCAATTTAACATCATATTATCACAATAGGTAGCAGAACCAACATTTTCGACACCAGAGTTAATAGTGTTAATAGAAACTGAAGTATTGGTAAAAGTAGAAGGATCAGAAACATTTGGTACTAAAGCTATATTCATAGCATTAGAACTATAAGGTCCGGCAATTCCAGGACCAGAAAGTAAAAAACCAAATACGTCTACATCATTACCACAAGTATTTATAGGAAATTCATTAGAGGCAAAAACATAATCAAATTCAAAGTCAGTAGAAGCAGCTTCAAAGTCGAACTCTAATACAATTAAATTACTCAAAAAACTACTTGAGCTATTCATCTCAGAAAGTAATGTTTGAACATCAGGATCAGAATTAAAAAAAGAACTTACAGTAGAGTTATTACCAGGCTCAGCAGAAGGTGTAGTACCTGTAGACAATAAAACACCAGAATTAAACCCGATATTTGAAATACCATCAAAATAGCCACCAGAACAACTAAAACTAGTTAAGGAAGCTGAAGAATATGAAATACCACTCCCTACCATTACATCTAACAACTGATTTGCGGTACTATAAGAAGAACCACAATTAGTTGATAATTGTGCAAATGATAATGAAGAGATAAAGAAGAAAGTGAATAAGTAGTATAACCTTCTCATAACGGAGCTTAGTATTTAAATTTACAAAAAACAAACATAGTGATTTTTGATCTTTTTTCCTCAGAATTCGTTGTATTTTCTTACACAACTTCACAGCAAAATGTATACCGAAATAGTCAATTACCGTAAAAAATAGTTAATATAATAATTAAACAACACGGAAGTAAAGAACACTCTAAACTAGGCATACAATAGTAACCTACAGTGAATTAATTAAGTGCTTAGTTAGTTTCATAATGAGCAATACGTAGATCTGGAACAAATTCTCAGATAATTATATAAAACTAGTTACTCTTCAGTGAAAAGTAAATAACATGAATTTGGATAAATAATATCAACACAAAAAAGTAAGGCACAAAAAAAGCCCTTATTAGAAAACTAACAAGGGCTTAAAAA
>CAJWJW010000048.1 GCA_913041775.1 uncultured Flavobacteriales bacterium | reverse complement strand
GCTAGCGAGTTCATTTTGATAGCCATTTTAAAGTTTCTTGAACGTTAAAAAAGAATTGAAAATCATGAGTTCCATTAAAAATATATACACACGAATAAAATAAGTCATGATTTTTGGTTCTTTTCATCAAGGAAAAGAACTAAACGAATAGGTTTTTTGTCCTGCATCGTAACGGATAAGCATAAAAAACATTTAGCTTGAGTGGTAAAACAAGTTCATTGGAACAACAAACAACTTCACACTAATGAAAAACAAGTTCGCTGGAGCAACAAACAACTTCACACAAACGAAAAACAAGTTCGTTGGAACAACAAACAAGTTAGAACTATCGAAAAACAAGTTCGTTGGAGCAGCAAACAAGTTCGTTGACTCACCTAAAAAGTCTAATAAAGCCATAAACACCTTAAATACCAAGAAAATACCACCACCTAATTGTTAATAAATGGCCTTGTAATGGGTTTTAAAGCCGTTTTAAGGATTATTTCAAGAAAGTATTTGACATTAATAGCAAACCGCTAAGTCGCTCTTAAACGCGATATTAAGTACCTTATGAACGATTTGTTGAAAACTATGACTAGCTAATTGAATTTAGGTCTTTTTAAATACTGGAACATTGTTTATATTTGGAAGACAACAACATAAGTACTTATATATGAGCTAAAAAAAAGAAAATAGGGAGGGCAGCATAAAAGAAGCATTGCGCCTATTAAATCGAGAAGAGTGTAGGATATTAAAAAAAGGGGCTAAAAAACCCCTTTATACTGTGGTAGTAATTAATAAAGAACACTAATTCTCGCCCTTATTAATTAAATGCAATTTAGTAAAATTTTTGAATATTAAAAATTTAGATATGTATATTAACATACCTACAAAAAAGATAGCTAAAATTTTAATGCTAAGAGCATTAAATACAGCTATAAACGAAAGTGCAATTGCACCATTCGATGTGGTTCAACCCTCAGAATTCCAGGCTACTTTTGCTAGTTTCGAAGAAATATATACCGCATATAAGTTCGCTAAGAAAGATTCGGAAACCAGCAGACAGAAGAGAGACTTGCTGATTAGGGATATTGAGAAGCCTGTAAAAAAAATGGCACAATACCTAAAGGTAAAACACCGAGGTAACGAAAAAGCAATTGCTGATTGGGGCTTCCCAATTAATTTGGGCAAGCGAAGCGGTGAAATTGCTAGAAATAGAAAAGCTGAAAATAATATACTATTATATCAGCAAATAGTAGCCAAGCATACTTTAGATGGCGAAAACTCTATCCTTAGCAATTATAATATGACGGACTTTGAGGCTAAAATGAATACAATTGTAGAAATACACAATAATTGTAAGCAAAATAGAACGCTCGCTAGAATTTATTCTAAACAGCATCTCATTCTGTTAGATGACTTGATGACTATGGCTAAAAAGATAGCCCGTAATTTAAGAATGCGCGAAGACATGGAACCCAAAGACCTAGAGGCTTTTGGATTTACCGTGAACGATAGTTACGCTGGAAGTAAGAAAGCTAATGATGAAGACCCAATCGAGGGTCTGGATGTAGCCTCTTAAAATAGATCTATACTATTAAAAGCGCTCCGTAAGGGGCGCTTTTTTTTGTTGTTTAGGGAATGGGAAATGGGTAGTAGGTAGTAGGTAGTAGGTTAAAAAGTTTTGAGTTTGAAATAAAAAGTCAAAATAGACACTGTGACAAAAGGTTCTTAAAGACTAGGTTAAAAAACCAATTATCCTACTGAGGTTTCTCGTAGGATACGTTGGGCAGTTTTCAAATTTCCTTTATGCCCAATTCTTTTCTTTTTGAGTGGCACCCATACTCCGAAAACCGTGGCTAAACTAGCATGGATAGACCGAAATACACTTCCGGTCTCAAATTGTAGACTATTTGGAAAAGAAAATTTTGTGACGATAATTAAAAAACCCGACCTATAGGCCGGGTTATATGATCAAAAAAGAAAATTAATTTTAGGTGACTAAGACTTAGTCTTTAATCGTACTGCGTAAAATAGCCCTTGAATAACAAATAATACTAGAACTAAAAACACAATGAAAGATAAAGTCTGGTAGGCTCTTAAAGCATATACAACTGCACTTATAAAAAAGCTAAACGAAAGTATTAAAACGGTAGATTTCCCATGACTAAAGCCTAAATCTAATAAGGCATGATGAAGATGATTTCGGTCAGCAGTAAAAGGTGAAGAGCCATTATAAATCCGTACAATAAACACTCTAAAAGTATCAACTACCGGATAAGCAATAACAGCCATAGCAAATACCGGATTAAAAGTATTCTCACTATCTAAAGGAAGGTTTGCTACTTTAACAGCAAAATAAGCCAATAGTAAACCAATACTTAAGGTGCCAGAATCTCCCATAAATATTCTTGCAGGAGGCTTATTATAAAGCCAGAAACCTAGGAGAGCACCAATTGCAGAAAAAGCCAACAAACAATCTGCAATAGCATCATTCAAAAAGAAGATACATGTAAAACATCCCAAAATATAAATACCTACAGAGGAGGATAAACTATCTATACCATCAATTAGATTATAAGCATTCACTATAAAGGTTATAACCAAAATAGAAAAGAGATATGAAACCCAAACTGGGAGTAATCCAACACCAAATAGACCATGAAATGATTCTATCCTTACATCTGCTTTCCATATTAATATAAAGGCTACTAATAACTGAATTATAAACTTTAAACGAGGTGTTATATTAACCAAATCATCCATTAACCCTAAAACAAACAGGAGGGTAATAGAGAATATAAGTAAAAAATAAGCTTCTAAAACAACAGTAGTAGAATAGTAATCAAGAACAAAATATACCTGAGAAAAAACAAAACCAACAAAAATAGCTATACCACCTAAATTAGGAACAAAGCCTTTATGAACATGACGCCCCCCACCTTCTTCAAATAGCCTACGCTTAATTGCTAATTTAAGAACCAATGGAACACAAATACTTGTTACTGATATTGCTAGTATGAAAATTATAAGAGCATTTATTATTACTGGAGTTTCCATAGTGTAAAGTGATTTAGTAACTGTTTAATGTGAAGTAAACAGGCAGTTTTATGTTTAATAATTAATATCATTTTCTTGACATATACTATATCCATTAATACAAAAAAATAAAGCAATTTAGATTTAGGCAACAGAATAATAGGCCTAGAATCCAAGCTTAGTTTTTAGATAATATATATATACGCTCTATCTAACGTAGATAAGGAAAATTATTCTGATAATTGAAAGATATCCATATGTAAGTATCTGTTTTTCATATTCTACTTAGTTTTAATGCATTCTGAAATTGTTGATAGCATAGCAGTAGCAATTTTTTTCCGATCAAAAGCCTTTGCTAATTTCGAACACCCATTTTGATATACTATATATGACTCTAAACCAACAATATTTATAGCTGATTGTATAAATGCAGCTTTATTTTCTGGTTCAAAACAAACTCCTGCATTGAATTTTTTTATGATTCCCTCTGTTTCGCCTTCTAATCCAAGTAAGATGGGTTTATGCATAGCGGCAGCCTCAAATATTTTAGATGGAATAACCGTTTTAAATGTATCACTTTTTCTTAAATTAACTAAAGCGACATCCATAACTGATAAATAACGAGCAATTTCAGACTTCGGAACAGAAGAAACAAAAGTAGTATTTGTTAATTGTAATTGTTTATTTAATGCCAAAAGTTTTTTTCGTTCCGCACCATCTCCAATAAATAAAAAGTGGAAATCAGGTTTTTTTTCCTGTAGCTCAACAATACTATTTAGAATAAAGTCAAGACCGTGTGCCATACCGTGGGTTCCTATGTAAGCAAACACCTTTTTACCTTTAAGATTAAGGCTGTTTACTAATGCAGAATCTTTTGGAATAGGGTTATACACGTCTAGATTCGCTCCATTTTTATGTATGACTATTTTAGCACCATCAATTCCTCTTTCTATAATCTTTTGCTTAAATGCATCAGTAACAACTACAATACGAGTTGCATTTTTATACAACCGTTTTTCTAACCACTCAAATAATTGAATAGCTATGTTACGTTCCATTGCTCCTACAGCAATTATCGATTCCGGCCATAAGTCTCTTACCTCAAAAATCCATGGTTTTCTTTTAAAAAAGCTCAACCATCTTCCCGAAAGAGCTGTGAAAAATTGTGGTGATGTAGCAACAATAATATCAGTTTTAATAAATAATCCTGCAAGAAATGAAGTAACTGAAAAACTAATGTAATCTAAAATTCGTTTAAGAAATCCTTCGTTTGCCGTTATATAAGACCAAACACGAATTACACGAATGCCATCAATCATTTCTTCTTGCTTCCATTTGTTTTTATAGCCATCGTAAACTTTTCCTTTTGGGAAATTGGGTGCACAAGTAATAACAGTAACTTCTGTTCCGTTCTTTACCCATTCTTTACAATGATCGTAAGTTCTATTGGCAGGAGCATTAACTTCAGGAGGGAAATTATCAGTTATAAAAAGTAATTTCATATGTGATATAAATTAAATATAAGGTTTTACTTCAACGACTACTTTATCTTTAAAAGTATAAATACATTTTGTAGCTTCAACAAGGTGGTTAAAGCCAACAGCAAATTGATAGCTTTTAATTTCAACTGAATCTTGGCCTTTGAATTGAATTAATACATTGTCATTTAATAAAACACCATCCTGAACTATTTTAATCCTACAGTTAGGATGGAAATGTAAATGTCCTTCGGCTAAATTCGCATTATTGTTTTTTGAAATCACATCGTCTTGAAAACTAAAAAACCCCTCTTGCATACTAAAAGCTCTTCTGTGAGTCAAGCCCATTTTACGATAGCCGTTATGTGATGCTTTAAGAAAGGCATCATTATCTTCTTCAATAAGAACAAAAGCTCTTTCAGCAACACGAAAACCACTCCAAACATTAGAGGAGTTTGTTTTATTTAATACAACAGTATTGTGTGATTCTGTAGACCGTTCTAATTGTCTCCTTTCGTTCTTCTCATAGGTAGAAATACCGCTGTCAACAACAATTGGCACTCCTTTATAATTAAGAACAAACTGCAAGCTATCGGCATGTGAATGCCCCGGTTGGTATGAAGGAGCTATTTGACCTACATCCATAACGACTTCAAATGCTCTTGAATCAAATTTTCGATAGCCCGAAACGTTAAGTTGTAAAACCTGAGACTCTACACCTAAGGTTTCCGCATATTCGAATAAGTCATTTGTCTGCGGTGTAATTCCAAGAGAACTGTCATTAAGCATAGGTATCTCTCCATTATTCCAACTAATCTCTTTCAACCAAGCAAGCATTTTTTTTGCAGTCTGCTCTAAAAGAACATTCAATTCTTGACTCTTCCAGGTATTGTTTATGACCAAATTATAACAGTCTAATAAGCGAAATAATATGATTTGATGATACATTGGACTTAACTCAAAATGAGCCCCATCATTTAGTATCTGTTCTTTTAATTCATTGACAAGAATCTTTTCTGCTTTTTTGTAAATTTTATCATCTTGAAAATAATAAGAACCAAAAAGCAAACCAAATCCGTTCTCTAACAAATGATTGCCTAAAAGATGATATTCTAATGACTGCGAAAGTCTCTCCAAATCATTGTGAAGAAATAATTCAATTTTAGGGTCTTGGATTTTGTGTTTACTTAGAAATTTTACCCAGTTAATGACTCTTAGAGACGTTGGATAAGGTTCAAGTGCGTCCTTCAGAACTGTACCTTTAGCAATAAAGTCTTGTAATAGAATAAGACCTTCTACTTTCGATATTTCTTTCTGATTCAGAAAATCAAAATAATTCAAATTATAAGTCCACAACTTACCATGCAAAGTGTAATTCCAATCTATACTTTCGAAAGAAGTTGTAATATTTAGAAATGAAAACGTTTTACGAGCAATGTATGATTTAGGCTGATTAATCCCTTTCAATAAAACGAGACCATAAGAAACAATATGCTTCTTTTTAAATTTCAATCTCGATTTGGTACACGCACGATAATAAACCTGATAGAATATCTGTTTTACTTTCACATGTTTTAATGTGACCAATAACAATTTAAGTTTCTCCAAGGTTTATTCTATTAAGTACGGAAAATAAAAGAATACAACATACTAATTATTAATCAACCTTTATCCAAGTACCAGTTTTCATACTCTCAATTGCTGCGAAAGTAGCCTTAGTGCTATTTATTATATCGTCAATCGGGACAATAGCTTCTCCTCCATTTTTAACTGATTTAACTAATAATTTAAATTGTTGAGCATGCCCTTTATCTTGAGCTGTTTTAGCCGTTTTAAATCCTTTAAATCCAAAGCCACTCAACGTACGCCAATTGTCCATAATGAGTGTTCTCTCTTGATGAAATACTTCTATACGCTCTTTTGAATATGCTTTAGAGCCATTTGAGAAATAATTAATCACTGCATTAGAACCATTTGCATATTTCAAAAGTATAGATGCATTGTCTATATTCTCCTTCGGATTAACTCCCATAGCGTTCATACATACTTCAACTACTTTCGATTCAGTTAAATAATTACATAAATCAATAAAATGACACGCTTCTCCTATAATTCTTCCTCCGCCTACTTCCATGTCATGAACCCATACTTCTGGCGGAATGAAACCAGCATTCATTGTTGCAATAATATTCATTGGAGTATTACTAGAACCTAATACAGTTTTCATTTTTAATGCTAAGGGGGCAAATCTTCGATTGAAACCAACAGTGATAGTTTTATCTGATTTCTTATATACATCCAGAACTTCAGTAAGCTCAATTAAATTAAGCGCTAAAGGTTTTTCAACAAAAACATGTTTACCAGCTAACAAAGCCTCTTTAACCATAGATGCATGTGCATTATGACGTGTAGTAATCATCACTAAATCAACTTCAGAATCTGAAAGTATCGATTTGTAATCAGTTGTAGAATTAGAAATCCCATACTTTTTAGCCATTGTAGTGCCAGACAAACCTCCAGAGCTTGCGATATGCTTTACTGACGCTGCACATTTCTTGAGTGAAGGCAAAATCATGGCACTGGTAAAATTACCTGCACCGACTATTCCAATAACACCTTTTGTTCCAGTATATGAATTATTTCCAAATGAAACGACTCTAGAAGGCTCGTCTGATTTAGTTGGATACTCCAATATTGAAGCAATTGAATTTGCACCCGACATATCATTATAAATCTTGTCGTATTCGGCTAAAGGAATTCTTTCAGTAATTAATGCATTTACATTTATACTCTTTGATGAAATCGCTTCTAAGACCGATTCAAAATTTCTTTTCTCAGTCCAGCGAACAAAACCAATGGGGTAATCTTCTCCTTTTTGCTCATATTTCTCATCATATCTACCTGGTCCGTATGAACATGACACCTGGAATGTCAATTCTTTGGCGAAAAAGTCTGCACGGCTAATATCTAAGCCAATAACACCAACCAAAACTATACGCCCACGTTTGCGTGACATACTAGCTGATTGAGAAATAATTTCGTTACTCTTATTAGATGCCGTAATTATTACTCCATCAGCTCCAATATCTTTGGTAACAGAATTAACGTATTTTACTTGATCAACTCCAGTTCCTGGATTAACTGCATCAATCCCAAAAGAAGTAGCTAAATCAACTTTGCTTTGATCAAAGTCAAACCCGATTACTCGACAACCATTTGCTTTTAAAAGCTGAGCTGTAATTAAACCTATTAAACCCAAACCAACAACAACAAAAGTTTCGCCAAATGTTGGATTAATCAATCGAATACCTTGTAAGCCAATTGCACCAATTACAGTAAATGCCGCATCCTCATCCGAGACGTTATCTGGTATTTTAGAGACTAAGTTCTTAGGAATCGAAACATATTCTGCATGATTTCCGTTTGAAGCTACACGGTCACCAACCGTAAACTCTTCAACTCCTTTACCTATAGCAATTACTTTACCTACATTGCAATATCCAAGAGGTAAGGGTTGTCCTAATTTATTAAAAACCGCATTTATCGTTGGCTTTAATCCATCTGTTTTTATTTTATTGAATACTTCTTTAACCTTATCTGGTTGTTGTTTTGCTTTTTGTAAGAAATTTGCCTTTCCGAACTCAACTAACATCCGCTCAGTTCCTAGAGAAACTAGAGATCTCGTAGTTTGAATTAAAACTTGACCCGATTTCACTTGTGGCGCTGGCACCTCTTCTAGAATGGTGTCCCCTTTGCGAAGATCTTGTATAATTTGTTTCATAGTTTTATTTTCTAATATCACTGTATAATGGAAATTTTTCCTCTCTGTTAGGGTAATTTATTAACACCGCTTTATATTTCCCCTTAAATACGAAGAGACTGCCCGCTGCAGCTCCAATTACTTTGAATTTTGAAATTAATTTTTTGATATGATCTAAGGTTCCTGCACCACCTAATATAGTAATTGGTATATCACATAAGTCCCGTACTAAGCTTGCTAACTCCATATCATAACCTGCCATTACACCATCATTATCAATAGAATTGACAACAATTTCTCCTACACCGATCTGATTCAATTCAATAACAAACTCTTTGAACCTTCTCTTAGACTTTACTTGACCATTGTTTGTGAAGATATCATATCCTCCTAGTAGCTTACGCTTTTTAACGTCTAAAACTACAACTACACTTTGTACGCCAACTGCTTTTCCTATAGCCCTACACAAAGAAACATCATTAATAACTGCTGATGATAATGCAACTTTTTCAGCTCCAAGACTAATTATTTTTCTAGCCTGGGCAACCGTAGTGACACCACCTCCATAACAAAAAGGCATTCTACATTCAGCAGCAAGGTTTCTAATTAAGGTGAAATCTGGTCCTCTTTTATCTCTAGTAGCGTCAATATCTAAAACAATCAACTCGTCTACTTCTTTCTCATTAAATATTTTAACTGCATTTATTGGGTCTCCGACATATTTTGAATCTTTGAATTTAACTGTTTTTACTAATCCCTTTTTGTGAACTAATAAACAAGGAATAATTCTTGATCTTAACATATATCTAATTTCGCGAA
>CAJWJW010000047.1 GCA_913041775.1 uncultured Flavobacteriales bacterium | reverse complement strand
TACAAAGTTTTAAAAGAGAACTCAACGAGCAGGCTTTGTTTTTTTATACGCTGGCAAAACCCAGAGCAATTATACTTTCAAAAACCATCTACAATAGCGGATTACTTATTTTTTTAACTCTTATAAGTTATGCTATTTACAGTCTCTTTTTAGGCAATCCTATTACTGCTCATTTTTCTTTTATATTGTGTATAATACTCGGCAGCTCTGCAATCGCTTCTACCCTAACCTTAGTAGCTGCTATAGCTTCTAAAACTAACAATAGCTCAGGTTTAATGGCCGTATTAAGTATGCCCTTACTCTTTCCGCTTTTACTAAACTTAATTAAAACCTCTAAGCTTTGTCTTAGTCAAGATGTTTATTTTTTAGCAGGCAACCAACTCTTGTTTTTAGCACTGTTAAATATTGTTAGCATCTTACTCTCTTACCTATTATTTCCCTACCTTTGGCGGGATTAAAAACAGCTATCTCTATGAAGCTTAAATGGTGGAAAATTCTCGGTATCGTGCTTGTTTTATACAGCATAATTGCAGGTTTATTAATGCCTGTACCCAAACTCAATATTCTTAACGAAACCATCAGGAATTTATACTTCCACGTAACTATGTGGTTTAGTATGATTGTTTTAATGCTGATGTCGCTTATACAAAGTATTCGCTATTTAAGTAGCTTTGATAAGCTAAGAGATCTAAAAGCCGAATCACTCGCCTCTACCGGAATGTTTATAGCTACTTTAGGCTTAACTACTGGTATGGTTTGGGCACAATTTACTTGGGGTGCTTTTTGGGTAAACGATCCTAAATTAAATGGTGCTGCAGTTACAATGCTCATCTACTTGGCTTATTTTATTCTGCGAAACAGCATCGAAAACGAAGACACCAGAGCTCGTGTAAGCGCCATTTACAATATTCTTGCTTTTGTAATAATGATTGTATTTATTGGAATCCTTCCACGTATGACCGATAGTTTACACCCTGGAAATGGTGGAAATCCTGGTTTTGGAAATTACGATTTAGACAGTAATATGCGTATGGTATTTTACCCAGCTGTAATTGGATGGATCCTTTTAGGATCATGGATAGCTCAGTTATCTTACCGCATTAAAGTATTGGAAATTAACAAGGAAAATAACTAAGTATGAAGTTTATAATCACCCTATTATTCAGTTTATTTTGCAGTACACTAACAATGGCTCAAGATGTAGAAATGGCTGATGTAATGCGGTCTAACGGGAAAATATATGTAGTAGTTGCCATTATAGCAATCCTATTTATTGGACTAATGATTTACTTAATTCGTATTGATAAAAAAGTGCAAAAACTAGAAGAATAAAGATGAAAAAAACTGAAATCGTTTTAATCCTCTTAGTAGCCGTAATTATTGGTGTAATTATGTCGCTTACCTTTAATGCAAGTACCTATATTACTTTTGCAGATGCAGAAAAACAAATGGGTAAAGAATTTACCGTTATTGGTGTACTTAATAAGGAAAAAGAAATCCTTTTTGAACCTAGACAAAACCTATTAACTTTTTTCGCAGTTGATTCTTTAGACAATGAACGAAAAGTATATTACTACGACTTTAAACCTCAAGATTTTGAGCGTTCAGAAAAAATTACGATGACTGGTTTCTCTACAGATTCTGGATTTGTAGCTCGTACCATTTTGATGAAATGTCCTTCAAAATACAATGAGCAACAATACATTCAACACGACACATTAACAAGCCCTACATATTAATATGGAATTTATTGGTGAACATACACTCATTGGAAATCTAGGTCAAGCTTTTGTAAGTATTGCCTTTGCAGCAACTATATTGGCTGCATTTTCTTTTTATAGAAGTGCGATAAATGAACAACTAAAAGCGATTTGGCTTCCTGTAGCTCGTGCCGCTTTTTACAGTCATGGTCTGGCGATTATCGGGGTAATTTCCTGTATGTTCATAATGATATACAATCATTATTTTGAGTATCAATACGTGTGGCAACACTCATCATTGGAACTCCCTACGCATTATATGATTTCCTGTTTCTGGGAAGGTCAAGAAGGGAGTTTCTTGCTGTGGACTTTTTGGAATATTATTTTAGGAAGTATATTAATTAAAAAAGCCAATTCTTGGGAACCTACCGTATTAACAATTGTATCTGCTATACAAGTGTTTTTAGTTTCTATGATTTTAGGAATCTATGTATTTGGAATTAAATTAGGAAGTAGTCCTTTTGTTCTCATTAGAAACTTAGAGGAAAACTTAGGTTTACCTTGGACAGAGATGGCTAACTACCTTCAGGTAGTTCCACAATTTATGGACGGTAGAGGTTTAAATCCACTACTACAAAACTATTGGATGGTTATACATCCTCCTATACTATTTTTAGGGTTTGCATTAACAATGGTTCCTTTTTCATTCGCTATTGCTGGCTTGTGGAAAAAACAATATTCTGAATGGATAGAAGAGGCTTTGCCTTGGACCTATGCAGGAATAATGGTATTGGGTACCGGAATACTTATGGGTGGAGCCTGGGCTTACGAGGCACTTTCGTTTGGTGGATTCTGGGCTTGGGATCCAGTAGAAAACTCTTCTTTGGTTCCTTGGATTATACTTATTGCAGCAGCACATTTAATGCTTATTTATAGAGCACGAAAAGCAGCCTTACCTACAGCTATAGGTCTAACAATACTAGCCTTTATTCTAATTATTTACTCTACTTACCTTACTCGTAGTGGTATTTTAGGAGACACTTCTGTACACGCTTTTGCAGGTGGACTATCAAGCCAGCTATTGGTTTATTTATTAACCTTCACTCTTGCTTCAATTGTGCTGTTTTTTAGTAGACTAAAACACATACCTTCTAATAAAAAAGAAGATGTTGTAAACTCTAGAGAATTCTGGATGTTTATAGGTTCTATGGTCTTATTTATCTCCGCTTTTCAAATTACATGGTTCACTTCTTTACCAGTAATTAATAAAGTGTTTGGTACAAACATGGCTCCACCATTAGATGCTATTGCCTTGTACAATTCTTGGCAAACACCTTTAGCCTTACTTATTGTTTTCTTAGTCGGAATAACACAACACCTTAGCTACAAGAAAACAAACATTAAAAAACTAATTAAACAAATCGCATTTAGTTTAATACTTGCAGGAGCTCTAGCACTTTACATTGCCTATACTGTTCAAATGTGGCATGCTTTATACCTTTCTCTATTATGGGCAACGTTATTTGCTGCCATAGCAAATTTCGAGTACTGGCGTAAAATCCTAAAAGGGAATTGGAGTCATTCTGGAGCCTCAGTAGCACATGTAGGTTTTGCCTTAGTTATAATGGGAGCCTTACTTAGTAATGCTAATAAGAGAACCATTTCTAGTAACGAAGGATTTATTGCAAAGGATTTTCCTAGCAACGAAAATATACTCTTAGAAAAAGGAGATACGACACATATGGGTAATTACCATGTTCTTTATAAGTCAGATACTTTATTGGGAATTAATAAAACCTACGAAGTTGAGTATTTCAATTTACTAGAAGATAGTTCTTATGCATATCAGTTTACCTTACATCCATTTATTCAATTAAATGAAATAATGGGTAATGTGGCAGAACCTGCAACGGAGCATTTTGCATTATACGATGTGTACACACACCTAACTTATGCCGATACTGATGTACACGACACGAATAATCCATACCATCACGAAAGCTTGATAAACATTAAACAAGGGGACTCGGTTATTTACAATCAGCACTTTTTGTACTTAGATAGCTTAATGGTAAATGCAAACACAAATTTAGTAAGTCCTGAAGCATTAGACGTAATGTTAATTGCTAAACTGAGAATGCAAAATATGCAAGGTGAATTTAGTACTACTCAGTCTATATATGCTGTAAAAAACAATATGGCGCAATCATTCCCTGGATTTATTGACGACGGAGGTCTAAAGTATAAATTTATATTTGAGGAAGTAAACCCCGAAGCTGGAAGCATCCAGATTAAGGCCTACGAGCATATAGACAACGAGAAGCCCTTTATTGTAATGAAGGCAATTATATTCCCATATATTAATGTTTTATGGATTGGGATGATTCTTATGGCTATTGGAACTGGTATTGCTATGATACAGTTATTTATAAACAAGAAATAGAAAGGATTTGAGTAAGTTAAAGCTGAAAATAGTAATTGTAGGTGCTGGAAATGTTGCCTGGCATCTCGCAAAAGAACTTCAAAAAAACGATCAGGAAATACTTCAGATATACAACAGATCGGTAGGTTCAGCGATTTCATTAGCTCGTAGATTAAAATGTGATTTCACAAGTTCTGTTGACGATCTAAATAAAGAGGCCGATTTATATATATTGGCGGTTACAGATTCTGCAATTTCTGAAGTCTCTAAAAGCTTAATGCTAAACAATAAACTTATAGTACACACCTCTGGGGCAATAGAAAAGGATTGTATTGAACACGAAAGAAGTGGCGTTTTTTACCCGCTACAAACATTCTCTAAAGAGAAAAGTCTTAACTTTAAAAACATACCTTTTTGTATAGAAGCTACTAAAAGCGAAGATTATAATACCCTTATGCGATTGGCTACACTCTTAAGTCCAATTGTCTATAACATAAACTCACATCAACGAAAAGTACTACATGTAGCAGCAGTTTTTGCTTGCAACTTTAGTAATTTTATGTATATGATGGCTGATGATATATTACAAAAGGAACAAATACCTTTAGAAATACTACAACCTCTTATTAAAGAAACAGCCTCTAAAATTAAGAAACTAAAACCTAAAGAGGTTCAAACAGGTCCGGCAGTTAGACGAGATAAATCAACCATAGATGCGCATTTAAATTACCTTGAAAAAGGAGCACATTTTGATATTTACAAAATTCTTACTGAAACAATTTTAGACAAAAATAAAGATGAATTATAAAACTAAATTAAAAAACATAAAAGCATTCATCTTCGACTGCGATGGTGTTTTAACAGATGGTTGTGTTACTTTATTACCAAATGGAGAACAGGTAAGAACAATGAATACTCGCGATGGATATGCATTACAATTAGCCGTTAAAAAAGGGTATGTCGTTGCTGTTATTTCTGGTGGTAGCTCGGCTGCTGTAAAAACAAGAATGACAAAATTAGGCGTACACGATGTATACTTAGCTTGTCATGATAAAGTAAGTGCTCTTAAAGAACTCATACATATATACTCTTTAGATCCTGCACAGATTTTATACATGGGCGACGACCTACCCGATTACGAGGTTATGCAAGAAGTAGGCTTGCCTACCTGCCCAGATAATGCAGCACAAGAAATTAAAAATCTATCGGATTATATATCACCTAAAAAAGGTGGCGAAGGTTGTGTTAGAGATGTTATTGAACAAGCAATGAAAGTTCAAGGTAAATGGATGATTGAGTCGAGTATTACTTCGGCTTAGTAAAATTTAAGTAGATTTACTATATTGTTAATTATAATTAATCTAAACCTAAATGGTCGAGAAATACAGTCTTTAATAATAGCGATGTCCAGCTTACTGACTGTATTAAAGATACTACAGCTTTATCTCACAAAAAAAGGATTGAAAAATAATTGGCTGAATTAAACCAAATTTACACAGTATAAAAAAAGCTAGTGATATCAAATAATGAGTAATAGCAAATTTGTTATTTATTCTTTAGTAAATTATCTTAGAGCTCAAAGATTTCATTCATAATTGGTATACTGTGGTTTGATAACTTAAGATTAATACAAAATCAAGTTATCATCACTGAGTACCTGCAGGGTATTCAAAGCCAGTATGCGAACCTGAAATTGTTAAGGCTCCAGATGCAGTCCCAACATCTCCGAGAGTTATAGAGGTAGCAGCATCAGAAACCGCACCACCAGAAGTCCACATAGCAAATGACGAAAGTAGTCCAAAATCAATAGGAGAAGTACCCAATGGAACTGTAATAACACAACCTGTAACAGTTGTTAATGCACCTAATTTAGTAACCATTCTACCCTCGAGTAGTGTGCCAGCACCTAATGCAATTGCTCCGGCTGGCGAAACCAAAGTTCCTTTCATTATTGTATTTGCTGCAGTAGATAGTGCTACTTCAGACATCCAAAATACATTACGGGCATTCGCTCCATTTGTTAAAACTACTGTAGAGCCTACTCCAGTAGTAAAAGCTCCAGTGCTTCTTATAAGAAATACAGAATTTGGATCTCCACCACCATCTAAAGTAAGAGTCCCTAAAGATATTGATGCGGCACCTGTTACATCATAAACCCCTGGATATAATACCTCTCCACCACCAAAAACAAGTGCATGAGCTGTACCACCTTCATAAGTAGATAAGTCTTGGTAAATAGCAGCCATATCGGTTACACCTTGAGCAGAACTAAATGGTGTTGGAATAGACATCCATACAGCATTTACAGAATCTATTGCAGCAGTAATATCAAATTGACTTATTCCATCTTCTGGTATTACCGAAGCCGCTCCTAATGCATAAGCAGCATCTACTTCTGCTTGCCCTATACCATCTTCTGGGATTACTGAACTACATAACTGGAAGCCAAGTACTTCATTTAGCATTTTGATTTGATATCCTTCAGAATAGTGTAAACTTCCAATAGCATTAAAGTTCCAAGATGGAAGGTAAGACATACCTAATTCATCTTTAATGATTTCAATATCATCAGAAATATCAATAAATCCTTCTATAACATCAATAGAATCAACACAAGTAGAGCCAAATAGACTCCAGCCTACTGGTAAATCTAATTGATTTACTTGCGCATTTACTGTAAAGCTTATAGTAAATACAAGAATATATAGTGTTGATAATTTGATTGACATACTTATCAATTTTTGAGATTTTAAACTATCCTAATAGTAACAAATGAAAGTTGTGCAAACCACATTAGTATTCAGCACATTAACTCATTTTTTATGTTGTGCAATTTTAATAAATATATGTATCAAAAACAAACAACCTTAAAAACTACTGAATAGCAGTCAACTGTTCTTCTATCGTTTTAATTTTAGCTTCGGCATCTGCTTGTTTTTTTCGCTCTATTGCAATTACTTGGTCTGGAGCATTATTAACAAAGCGTTCGTTACTTAGCTTTTTCATTACAGAGTTTAAGAAACCTTGTGCGTATTTTAATTCTTGTTTTAAAGTAGCAATCTCTTCTTCAATATTAACTGCTCCGGCAAGAGGAATATAATATTCGTTCGATTTTACTCTAAACGATAAAGCACCTTCTACCTTAGCATCTACATATTGTAGCGTACTTAAATTTCCAAGCTTAGAAATTACAGTATCAAAAGATTTATCTGTGTCTTCGTTTAGTTTAACAAACAATTCAATCTGATCTTTATTCGCAATATTCTTTTCATTTCTGATGGTACGTATACCAGAGATAACTTCAGAAGCAATTTTCTCATTTTCTAAAATAGTAGAGTCAATTGCATTAACTGTAGGCCAAGGGGTAACAATTAAACGATCTTCTTTTGTTTCTCTTTCAGAAATTAAAGACCAAATCTCTTCTGAGATAAATGGCATAAATGGGTGTAATAACTTCAGTATTTCCTCAAAATAAGCCAAAGTAGTTTCTAAAGTTGCCTTATCTATTGGTTTCTGATAAGCAGGTTTAATCATCTCTAGGTAAGAAGAACAGAAATCATCCCAAACCAGTTTGTAAACAGTCATTAAAACTTCCGAGATACGGAACTTGTCGTAATTATCGTTTATAGATAAAATGGTTTCACTCAACTTAGAATCTAACCAATCAATTGCAACTTTACTCGATTCTGGTTGTTCTATTTCTGCTACTTCCCAGCCTTTAACTAAACGGAAAGCATTCCATATTTTATTAGAGAAGTTACGTCCTTGTTCACAAAGACCTTCATCAAACGGTAAATCGTTTCCAGCAGGCGAGCAGAATAACATACCTACACGAACTCCATCGGCACCGTAAATTTTCATTAACTCAATTGGGTCTGGAGAGTTCCCTAAAGACTTAGACATCTTGCGACCTTGTTTATCTCTAACAATACCTGTTAGGTAAACATTATCGAATGGCTTAGCACCTCGGTATTCATACCCCATCAGAATCATACGCGCTACCCAAAAGAATAAAATCTCTGGAGCGGTAACTAAATCATTGGTTGGGTAGTAATAATTAATCTCTTTATTGTCTGGCTCCATAATTCCGTTAAACACAGAAATAGGCCATAGTGAAGAGGAGAACCATGTATCGAGTACATCTGCATCTTGTCTAAGATCTGCAGTTGTTAAATTAGTATTTCCAGTTGTTTCTTTTGCCAAGACTACTGCTTCTTCTATCGTTTTAGCAACAACAAAATCATTCAATCCATCGCCATAAAAATAGGCCGGTATTTGGTGTCCCCACCAAAGCTGACGAGAAATACACCAGTCGTGTACATTCTCCATCCAGTGACGGTAGGTGTTTTTAAACTTCGCAGGAACCAACTGTACATCATCACTCATTACAGCTTCTAATGCAGGGTCTGCTAATTTTTCCATTTTAACAAACCACTGTACAGAAACCTTAGGTTCTATTACAGCATTTGTACGTTCCGAACAACCTACCTTAGTAAGGTAGTCCTCAACTTTCACAAGAATACCTAAAGAGTCTAGTTCTTTAGAGATCTCTTTACGTACAACAAAACGATCTTTCCCTTGGTAGTGTAAACCATGCTCATTAAGAGTCGCATCATCGTTTAAAACATCTACAATAGGTAAGCCGTGCTTCTCTCCTATTACTCTATCATTTTGATCGTGAGCAGGTGTGATTTTTAAACAACCAGTACCAAACTCTATATCTACATATTCATCCTCAATAATTGGAATTACTCTACCCGAAATAGGTACAATAACCTTTTTACCTTTTAAATGAGTAAAACGCTCATCGGTAGGATTTATACAAATAGCCGTATCACCTAAAATAGTTTCAGGTCGTGTAGTAGCAATCGTTACAAATTCATCTGAATTTTCAACCTGATACTTTACGTAGTATAATTTAGAGTTTACCTCCTTATGGATTACTTCTTCATCCGAAACAGTCGTCTTAGCCTCTGGATCCCAGTTTACCATACGGAAACCACGATAGATTAAGCCTT
>CAJWJW010000046.1 GCA_913041775.1 uncultured Flavobacteriales bacterium | reverse complement strand
AATTTTTGTTAATAAAACTATTACTACGAAGTCAAAATCACAATATTTTAACTTTACGAGATTATTTTGACTTTGAATGCCATTTTTTACTGGATTGAGGCGAAACAGCTAAAGGGTTTTCATTTAACTCACTGTACTCCAATCTATTTTTATACAAGTTACAGGCTACATAAATAGCTTCTCTAAATGAAGATTCTTGCGCTTCGTTTTTACCTGCCAAATCGTAAGCAGTTCCATGATCTGGTGAAGTCCTTACTATAGACAATCCAGCTGTAAAATTTACTCCTCTATTAAACGAAAGTGTTTTAAAAGGAATTAATCCTTGATCGTGGTACATTGCTAAAACTGCATCGAAATGCTTATAAGTATCGCTCGCAAAAAAACCATCTGCAGAATAAGGTCCGTAAACTAACTTACCAGAATCAAAGGCTTTTTTAACCGCAGGTCTAATCACCTCTTCATCTTCTTTCCCAATAACCCCTTTATCTCCACTATGTGGATTTAATCCTAAAACTGCTATTTTAGGATTCCTGATATTAAAATCCTGTTTAAGCGAACTATAAATCTGCCCAATTTTATGGGTAATCTTTTCATCAGAAATTGTTGAAGCTACATCGCCTATTGGAATATGTCCAGTAACAACTCCGACACGTAAAGAGTCTGCGACCATGAACATCAAAGCTTCTCCACCTTCAAATTCCTTTGCCAAGAACTCTGTATGTCCTGGGAATTGAAATTCTTCTGACTGAATATTATGTTTATTAATTGGTGCCGTAACTAAAGCGTCTACTTCTCCTTTCTTTAAAGCCTCTACAGCCGCAATTAAGGACTTTAACGCATAAGAACCACCTTCGGGCTTCTCTTGCCCTAAATTCAACTCCACATCCTCAGTCCAGCAACTTATTAAATTTGCTTTTTTAGGCATCAACTTAGCATTAGGACGCACAAAATTAAAGCTAAAGTTCTTCATGTCCATAGCCTTTTGATACGCCATGGCAAATTTTGAAGATGCATAAACTACAGGAGTACATAAATCTAATATTCTACTATCAGAAAAAGTCTTCATAATCACCTCTAAACCTATTCCATTTATATCGCCCACAGAAATACCTAATCGTATTTTATTTGGGTTTTGATCTTGTTCGTTTCTCATGCTATACAAGTTAAAATTGGTAATTGAAAATTGGACTATTCACAATCCATAAATCAATCTATTAACAGCTACTTCTCTTTGATAAATAATCGAACAAGATACGTACACCAGAACCTGTACCACCTTTTAAACGATAATGGTCGTCTGCAGAAAGAAAGGCCGGACCAGCAATATCTAAATGCATCCAGGGGTAGCTAGTAAAATGTTCTAAGAACTTACCCGCAGTAATTTGCCCAGCTTCTGCAGGACCAAGGTTTGTCATATCTGCAATGTCAGACTTTAACAAATCTTTGTACTCATCCCAAAAGGGCATCATCGCTAAACGTTCGTAGGTATAATAACCACTTTCGTTTAAATCTTTTTGCACGTCTTCGCCGGCAGTACCCATTGCAACGATTCCAAATTTACCAATAGCTCTAACAGCTGCACCGGTTAAGGTAGCGAAATCAATCACCAATTCTGGGTCGTATTTCTTAGCATAACACAAGGCGTCAGCTAAAACTAAACGTCCTTCAGCATCAGTATTTAAAACCTCTACAGAGGTATTGTCCATCATATGTATTACATCTCCTGGAGCATAAGCATTTCCCCCAGGGCGATTTTCTGTTGCAGGAATTAAACCAACAACATGTATAGGTAAGTTAGCGATAGCGATAGCATAAAGAATCCCAACTACAGAAGCACCTCCACCCATATCACACTTCATGATATCCATAGAGTTTGCTGTGGGTTTTAAACTTAATCCACCAGTATCGTACACAATACCTTTACCTACCAATACAATAGGTTTAGAATTAATAGCATTTTCGGGTTTATGTGTAAGTATATTAAACGTTGGAGGCTCAATAGCTCCACGATTTACTGCAAGTAAACCACCCATTTTAAGGGATTCAATTTGTTTTTTGTGTAGCACATCAACTTTAAATCCAGCCTCTTTACCTAAGCGTACCATTTCTTCAGAAAACTTTACGGCAGTAAGAAAAGACAAAGGTTCGTTTACCAAATCTCTAGCATGTAAGGCACCCCCAACAAGTGCATTTAAATCTTGTATTGCCTCGTCTTCAGCTTGAACTGAAATAGACTTTAAAGAATTTTCTTTTTTAGCCGCATCGGTAAAATACTTAAGAAACTGGTAATTGGCCAATGCCATACCCTCTGCAACAAAAAGAGACAAATCGCTATCTGATGCAGAAACAAGTTCCACCTCTTCTAGCTTTAAAGCATTGATTTTCTTTACCAATACAGCACCTCTTTCTCTGGCTTTTTCAAGACTTTGACTTTCCGTTTTCTGATCTTTAAAACATTCAATAAAAACAGTTCGACTGTACTGATTTACAGAAACGGATAAGTGTTCGTTTGCCAATTCATTGGTAACAAACTTAAGCTCTTGCTCGTTTAAACCAAACTTTGACCAATCGGAATCTTGTGTTCCTAAAACAACTAAATGAGTAGTTGAAGATTGCTCGATAACTTTATGTATAATGCTGCGCATTTTTTCTTAATTTTGAGCTGTAAAAATAGGCATTTTAATGGAGACACAGAAGCTATTAGATAGCGCAATGAAATTTGAATATTTAAGCGCAGAAGAAGGCGTTTATCTTTTCGAAAATGCGCCAACCTCAGACTTAATGTTTGTGGCAAATGAATTGAGAAAAATACAAGTTCCTAGTAATAAGGTAACCTGGATTATAGATCGGAACGCCAACACGACCAATGTGTGTAATGCAAATTGTAAGTTTTGTAATTTCTTTAGAATTCCAGGGCACAAGGAGGCATACATCACAACGATAGAAGAATATACTCAGAAAATTGAGGAAACTATTCGCTACGGTGGAGAGCAACTACTACTTCAAGGAGGGCATCACCCAGATTTAGGTTTGGACTTTTACTGCGATATATTTCGTCAGATAAAAAAGAAATTTCCTGCAATTAAACTCCATGCATTAGGACCTCCAGAAATTGCGCATATTAGTAAAATCGATGGCAAGTCTCATAGAGAAGTACTCGAAGCTTTAATTAAAGCTGGGCTAGACAGCTTACCAGGTGCTGGTGCAGAAATTTTAGATGACAGAGTTCGTAGAATGATTTCTAAGGGTAAATGTGGCGCACAGGAATGGTTGGATGTTATGCGTGTAGCACACCAATTAAACCTCACCACTTCAGCTACTATGATGTTTGGCCATATCGAAACTACACTAGAACGTTTTGAGCACTTAGTAAAAATAAGAGAAGTGCAATCTGAAAAACCTGTCGATTCAAATGGATTCCTTGCGTTTATTGCTTGGCCTTTTCAAGATGATGGAACACTACTTAAAAGAATAAAAGGAATTACGAATAATGTAGACGGAGACGAATATATTAGAATGGTAGCTCTTTCGAGAATTATGCTACCTAACGTTAAAAATATACAAGCATCTTGGCTAACTGTTGGTAAATCTGTAGGACAGATGTGTTTACACGCTGGAGCAAACGACTTTGGATCTATCATGATTGAGGAGAATGTAGTTTCTGCTGCTGGAGCTCCACATAGGTTTACCTCACTAACCATACAAGACGCAATTAGAGAAGCTGGATTTGAACCTCAGTTAAGAACTCAACAATACGAGTACAGAGCAATTCCAGCAATAATGGAAGAACAGGTAATTGACTATTAATTTAGGGTAACGACGTTAGATAGTTCAAGAAGAATACAGGTGAAAGGAAAAAACATATAAGCATTCCAATTTCACTCAAACTTCGAATTCAAACGACCGACATCTTTTAGCTGCTAGACTGTATCAACAACAATTACAAATACCTTGAGCGTATGTTTACCGGAATTATTGAGCAATTAGGCGTAGTAAAAGACATTGTAAAAGAGGATGGGAACATTCATTTTACATTAGAGGCTGCGATGTGTTCAGAATTAAAAATTGATCAAAGTGTAGCGCATAATGGTGTTTGTTTAACCGTGGTTTCTGTAAAGGGGAATTGTTATACGGTAACCGCTATTCAAGAAACCCTAAATAAGACTAACCTGAATAGTTTAGCTATTGCTGACGAAGTAAATTTAGAGCGCTGCATGAAGATGGGTGGGCGATTAGATGGTCACATCGTACAAGGGCATGTAGATAAAATAGCCATTTGCACAGAAGTGAAAACAGAAGATGGTAGCTGGGTTTTTAGCTTTGATTATGTTAAAAACGCACCTTCGGAAGTAACGGTAGAAAAAGGCTCTATTACTGTAAATGGTACTAGTTTAACTGTAGTAAATTCCAAAGACAATGGTTTTTCTGTATGCATAATTCCTTATACTTTTGAGAATACTTGCTTTAAGAATATTAAACAAGGAGATCAAGTAAATTTAGAATTTGATATTATTGGCAAGTACGTTGCCAGAATAATGAATGCGTAGAAAGAAGAAGATAGAGAAGTTCTTAAACTCATTTAGAATTTCGATATTCATTACAAACTCCAACGCTTCGATTTATAAAAAAAAGGGACTCAAAATGAATCCCTTTTTTTTATCTAATAAATCCTATTTCACTATTTAAATAAGTGAACGGAACCTTTATATACATCAACTTCTTCGGTTACTTTATTCCCTACTTCTAATAGATAGAAATAAACACCATCATCTAGATCATCATTTTGATGACTCGATTGGCCATCCCACCATTTATTATCTAAACCATAGTGACCACTTCTATAAACCTCATCACCCCAACGATTGTAAATACTCATGTTGGCGTAACTATAATATTCAGCAGTAAGACCATCAATAAACAGAACGTCGTTTAAATCATCTCCATTAGCTGTAATTACATTTGGAACAATAAGCTCACACATAAATAAGACATTAAACTCCACGATAGAATCGCAGGCAGTATAGGCTAGTGTATAGTCACCATACTCCGTTACGCTCATGCTCGTTTCTTGCCCCAAAGGGTTGGAGAAATTAGCAAAACTAGGTCCTGCTATTTGTATCCATCCGATTTCTAAACCAAAAGACTCAACAAACATCTCGGCCTCTAATTCACATCTTAACAATTCGTCGGTGTGCACCAATGGTACTGCTTGTTGAAACTCTACCAGCATAGTATCTGAGGTATTACAACCAAAAATGGTAAATTCAACTGCATAAGCCCCAAATTGATTCACTTCAAAAGAGACTCCATCTGAAGCTACATTGCTGTAAACAGCACTCGTATGGTTCGGTTGACTTACAATAGACCACATACCTCCGGTAGGAGATGGATTGTCTAATTGGAAATCTACATCATAGTCACAAGTTTGTAAACCTGGATCTGAAATGACGGGATCTACAGTAATAAAATTAACTTCTACAGAATCTCTACCATCACAAAAATCAATAGTATAAGTCATAGTATAAGTACCGAAATCACCAGCCAAAAGACTGATTGTATTTAGGGTAGAATCGGTTAAAATCTGAATAGAATCAGCAGATGTGATCGTCCAAAGTCCAGAATTATTGGTAGGATTATCTACTGAAATAACATTTTCCAAAGAACAAAGCACATCTTCTGGAGTTTCAATAATAGGAAGGACAATTTCAAAATCTAATTCCACCTCTCCTTCATAACCACAATCGACATCTATAAACTCAAATACATAATCGCCTATTTCACTCACGACGATATTTGGAGTCAACGAACTAGTATTCGGGTCGAAAGTGACTGTAGATCCTTCTGGGGAATCTACCATAGACCAAATACCGCCACTTGGAGGTACGCCGGTAGCTTCAAGTAAAAAATTATCTTCACAGGCAATAACTGCATCTGGCGATAATATAGGTGTACCGTATACATCCACCATAAACTCTTCGGTGTATTCACAACCATAACTATCTAAAATAGTCATCACGTAGTTGTGCTCCCCAGAAGTAGTTGGTTGTACTAACACCATCGTAGAATCGTACATTACCACCGAAGATGGCTCTTCATCGCAGAACCAATTATAACTTAAAATGATAGGCACTAATGAATCTACAACTACAGGTGGTCCAACATCCTCATTCTGAATATTCATGGCAATAGTCCAACCACAAATAAACCCATTATCGATCAACAAGTTATCAGTAACAGTTAGTGTCCAGCTTCCATTAGCAGAGCTTCCTGAAAAGTCAGAAAAACTTCCTGCAGGAGTATAAGCTCCAGGAATCATTGACTGGCCGCCGTTAATAGGTGCCGCCATTGTATTCCCTCCTTCAGCACTAAAAGTGCCAAAAACGGGCGTAATAGACCAACAATACTCCCAACACTCACCAGCTATTTCTTCACTATTATTATCTATAGCGTCTCCTAACCATGTAGCACCACCAGACTGATCAAACAACTGCACCAAGGTTCCATTGGGAGAGGTTAAAGAAACATCCAAATCTCCTAAATAAGAATGCTCTAATTCTACACAAATCTCTGTGAAATCATCCCCATCGAGCACTGACGATGGTTCATAAGCAGTAATTTCAAGTTCTGAGGTATACGATTCTAAGCCATCTGGCAAATAAATAGGATCGGCAAAATCAATCCCAATCTCAAACTGCTCTTCTTCTATGAGCCATACTACAGGTTCGAAAAAAGTAGAAATTACAACCCCATTACTATCGAGTAAACCACTGTAAGCATGGAGCTCAGTACCTGGGCAAACCACAGTCTCTGTAGGAGGTATAATAGAAGTTAATACTTCTGGATGGTCGTTAATAATGGTATAACTAAAATTTTGAAAACATCCATTTACATCTGTAACCACAAGAGTAAGTTCTGTTTCGGTATCGGTATCGGTATCGTAAATGTGAGACACTTGCTGCCCAGACTCGAGTAAGAGTCCATCGTTAAAAGCCCACTCAAAAGTTGTGGTCACATCTGATTGCGTATAAAACACATCATTGTCGAAATAATTCGTTTCTACTTCTAGCTCTAGTTCATAACATACATTAATAACATTATCAGAATCTATTTCGTCGCTAGAAACAATCTCTACTTCATAATCCTGACAAGGGTATTGACAATTTATTTCTGCAAACCATCCATCATTTTCCACATTCCCTGGAGAAGTAAACTGTATGGTTAAACAGCCAGAAACATTTGCATCTGAAGCCATAATAATTCCTGGGTCAGGATCATTAGGACTGTCGAACGAATACAAGACATCAGCAGCTGTAGAAGAACCGTCGTAAATAGTAAAAGTACATGAACTCGAATTGCTTCCACCTAAGTTGAAGTCGAAAAATGTTATACCTGTACTTAGTTGTGGGTCGGTACTACAAATAGTCATCGTATAGTTTTCTCCACCGTCAAAATCGCCATTTGCTCCACCAGAATCGTAAAAATAACCTGTACAAACGGCTACATCATTTGGTCCCATGTAAACATTAGGTCCCTGCACCTCTACTGGTTGAACAATTTCACAGCCCAAAGAATCGGTTACTGTAAGAATATAAAGCCCTGGAGCTACTCCTGATAAATTTTGATTTGATGTCCCATTAGACCACGAGTAAGTAAATGGTGGATTTCCTCCGTAAGTAGTAATAGTAGCGCCACCGTTTGTAGCTAAATCGCTAGAAGCACTTATAACCTCATAATCTGCTCTAAAACAAAAACAGTCGTCTACAGCACTAGGCAATGTAAATTCTTCCGAATTACCAGAACCATTTGGTGCAAATCCACCATTATTGATAAGTGTACTAAATCCACCACAAATACCTACAGTGTACCAAGATCCACTCCCCCAACCATCGTTACCAGAATCGTAGGCATTAAAAGTATAAGTGCCACCTTCTTGCAAGCAAACCTCAGTAGAATTATACACAAAATTTGCTGCGTAAGTAAATGGATTAGTCGCTAACACATTTCCATCGACATCTTGAATATCCCAAGTAACTTGACCTATAGGGAAAACTTGAGCAAAAGAGAGAGAGACTACAACACCAATTTCTCCAGGAGAACATGATGTTACTTGTTGGGCGTGGAGGCTATGCACACCAAAAACGACGCAACATAAAAGAGTGAATACTTTTTTCATAGTCGCTTAGTTGATTTCATTAAACAAAGTATAGATCTGATTCTTGCTTTTAATATAAACAAGAATGTTAGTATCTCCTATACGATAAGAACTCGATTGCTTTTCTTTAAAAACTACTTGAAAAAGGAGGATATTAAAATTCGTCTCATTTATTGTAGCAGGGACAACATAACCTTCTGGGACATTTAAAAGTTCCAAAATATCTGGGAATTGACTTATTTTCTCCGATGGGATTTCATCGAGTTGATGTAGAGAATATGAGTTCCCAATATAAAAGTTTAAATAATCGAGCTTAAAAGGATTTGTAATAGATAAATTCTCTAAGAATTCGGCTTCGTAACGAAACAACAAACGGCTATCGAATGTGGATTGTTGTTGGGCAAAAAGGTTGAGTCCATAGACAGCACAAAACAAAAAAAGTAGTTTTTTCATATTCAAAATACTGAAGCCAAGCTATTAAGTGAAAACACAAATTATATTTGCTATTGGCTGAACGACAAATATAACTTTTTTTAGCAGCTGAAGCAATTTAGTATTTGCTTCAAATAGTTTAGTTTTGCAGTGATGAAACAACAAAACATACGCAACTTTTGCATCATTGCACATATCGACCATGGTAAAAGCACTTTGGCCGACCGCCTTTTAGAACATACTCAAACGGTAACCGAAAGAGAGTCTAAGAACCAGCTCCTCGACAGCATGGACTTAGAGCGTGAACGCGGGATAACCATCAAGAGTCATGCCATCCAAATGGAGTTCCTACACAATGGAACTACCTACAGACTAAATCTAATTGACACTCCAGGGCACGTAGATTTCTCATACGAAGTTTCTAGATCTATTGCTGCCTGCGAAGGAGCTTTATTAATTGTAGATGCTGCACAAGGAATTCAAGCACAGACTATTTCGAATCTATACTTAGCATTAGAGAATGATTTAGAAATCATTCCGGTACTAAATAAAATTGATTTACCTAGTGCAAACCCTGAAGAGGTTAAAGATCAAATTATAGATCTTATAGGCTGTAACGATGAAGATATTA
>CAJWJW010000045.1 GCA_913041775.1 uncultured Flavobacteriales bacterium | reverse complement strand
TTTTAGGGCAAGAACACCAGCTATTTGACTGGTTTTACATTCATTTTACCGAAAATAATGGAATGGCTTTTGGGATGGAATTCGGTGGCGATTGGGGCAAATTAACGCTTAGCTTGTTCAGAATTGTATTTGTCGGATTCATTTCATCTTACCTTTATAAATTAGTACAAAACAAGGCAGATAAAATTCTCATTACCTGTCTTTCGCTAGTTTTAGCAGGTGCTATAGGGAATATATTAGATGGCGCTTTCTATGGCGTACTCTTTAACGATAGCTACCATCAAATTGCAAAACTACTTCCTGAAGCAGGTGGCTATGCCCCAATGTTTTTTGGTAAAGTAGTAGACATGTTTTACTTCCCTTTGTTTAAAGGCTACCTACCCGACTGGCTTCCATTTTGGGGCGGTGATTATGTGGTTTTCTTCAGGCCTGTTTTTAACATCGCCGATGCTGCCATTTCGATTGGTGTAGGAATCATGATTTTGTTCCAGAAACGTGTAATGAAAGAGTTGGAGTAAAAAAAGGGCTCCTTACCTTCAATATTATGAGGCATGTATTATTGCCATTTTCTCTTGAAGATCTTTACTTATCTAAGGTTACAAGGACATAAAAATTATTGACTCTTCATTTCAATACACTATTTAATTCCCTGGTATTGCTTCAATCAATCGCTTAGTGTAAGCAGATTTAGGTTTATCGAATAAATCCTCAGGGAAACCTTCCTCCTCAATTTCTCCATTATTTAGCACTATTATACGATCGCAAAAATGTTTTACGACACTTAAATCGTGCGAAATAAAAATATAAGTCAAATCAAAAGAGTGTTTTAGTTCGTTTAATAAATTCAACACTTGCGCTTGAACAGATACGTCTAAAGCAGAAACAGACTCATCGCAGATAATTATTTTAGGTTCTAAAGCCAAAGCTCTAGCAATCCCAATTCGTTGTTTTTGTCCACCCGAGAACTCATGTGGATAACGGTTAAAATGTTCGGCTAACAATCCAACTTTACAAAGTAAGTTTTCGGCTCTTATTCTTCTATCAGGAAAAGACAAACCAATACCATGAACCTGCATTACCTCCGTTAAAATAATCCCAACTTTCATTTTAGGATTTAGTGCACTGGCAGGATCTTGAAAAATCATTTGTACAGATTTCCTGAAATTCAACGGATCTGTAGACAGTAAATTAAGTATAGACTCACCATCTAGTAAGATTTCTCCAGCACTCTGTTTTTCTAACTGGACAATACATTTACTTAGAGTGCTTTTACCACATCCAGACTCCCCTACAACACCAAGACTCTCCCCTTTATACAGAGATAAGCTCACGTTGTTTAAAGCCTTTACAATTGTCTTTTTTCCAAAGAAACTAGAATCTTGGTATGTCTTAGATAAATTTTGAATTTCTAAAATTGAATTCTGTTTATACAGTAGGCTTCTAGTAGATTGTAGCTCCGAAAGACTTCTTTCATTTTGCTTATAAAAACTGTTTATATCTAAGTCTGTATTTTCTAAAAAATCACTGACGGTAGCAAGAGATTTTAAGTTCTTATTCATATTAGGCCTACACGCCAATAATGCTTTTGTATAGGAATGTTCGGGCTTGTCAAAAAGACCTTTGGCAGATTTATTCTCCACTAGTACGCCTTTTTGCATCACCGCAATAGAAT
Organism: uncultured Flavobacteriales bacterium; assembly: GCA_913041775.1. Lineage (GTDB taxonomy): Bacteria > Bacteroidota > Bacteroidia > Flavobacteriales > UBA7430 > UBA6772. The sequence continues at coordinate 7,562 of CAJWJW010000045.1, read as the reverse complement.
CGGCTACTTCACGAACTAATTCTAAGTCATGGCTAATAAACAAACAAGCCATATCATGCTTTTTCTGTAAGGATTTTATAAGCTCAAGAACTTCTTTCTGTACTGTAACATCTAAAGCGGTTGTAGGTTCATCGGCAATAAGAACTTTAGGGTTACAAGACAATGCCATAGCAATCATAACTCTCTGTTTTTGGCCGCCTGACAACTGATGAGGATATGAATTATAGATACGGTCTGGGTTAGGTAATTCTACAGATTCAAAGAGTTCTAAACAACGTTCAAAAGCTGCTGTTTTAGATAAATTAAAGTGTTGATTTAAAACTTCTAAAACTTGTTTTCCGCAGGTCATTGCAGGATTTAAAGCAGTCATAGGCTCCTGAAAAATCATAGCGATTTCTTTGGATCTAAATGCTTGCATCTCCTTCTCAGATAAAAGGTGAAGCCCTATTTTCTCTCCATCCTTATAATACCAAATCTCGCCAGAATCTAACAGGGAAGATAAGTTAGGAATTAACTGCATAGCCGTTAAACTAGTCACCGATTTACCAGAGCTAGACTCACCAATTAGAGCTAGAAGTTCTCCTTTTTTAAGCCGTAAATCGACGTTTTTAAGCACCTGAGTTCTGTTAGACCCTTCGCCAAAAGAAAGCGACAAATTGGATATATGTAATATGGTTTCTGAAATAATGCTGGAAGTTTAATGAAATGAGTAGCTCAAAAGTAAGAATCAAAATTAGTATATGAAATTAAATAGCAAAATAGATTTTAAAGGAAAAACAAATACTAAAAATAAGGTAAAAAGTAGGTCTGTAAACAGTGCAAATCCCTACAATAAATATTAAGTCTATGCCTATAATTCTGTATATCAAAATCGTATATTTGAATCATAATATTTCAGATAGACATCCGTAGATGAACAAAGACACCATACTCATAATAGGAGCTTCAGGACAAATAGGGACTGACTTAACAATGAATTTAAGAGCCATTTATGGCGATGTTCAAGTAGTAGCTTCCGATATAAAATCGGCTGCCCCAGAAGTAATGGAGACTGGCCCCTTTGAACAGCTCGACATTATGGACCAAGCTCGTTTACACGAAATTGTAGACAAGCATAAGGTTACACAAATCTATTTATTGGCTGCTTTACTATCTGCTACTGCAGAAAAAAACATCGAATTGGGCTGGAATTTAAACATGCGTTCACTCTCGCATGTTCTAGATTTAGCACGTATAGGGAAAATTAAAAAAGTTTATTGGCCGAGTTCTATAGCCGTATTTGGACCAACTACGCCAAGCATAAACACTCCACAATACACTGTAATGGAACCCAATACAGTCTACGGAATCTCTAAACAAGCTGGAGAGCGTTGGTGCGAATATTACAATCAGAAATTTGGCGTAGACGTTAGAAGTATTCGTTACCCTGGCTTAATAAGTTGGAAAGCTCAACCCGGAGGAGGAACTACCGACTATGCAGTACATATTTTTCATGAGGCTCTAAAGACTGGCAATTACGAGTCCTTTCTTTCGGGAGACACTACTTTACCAATGATGTATATGCCCGATGCGATACGTGCAACTTTAGAGTTGATGGAAGCACCAGCAGAACAAATAAAAATACGCTCCTCTTATAATGTAGCTGGTACAAGTTTTAATCCTGCAGAAATTGCAGCAGCTGTAAAACAGTATGTACCAGAATTCCAAATGAGCTATAAGTCTGATGAACGCCAAGCAATAGCAGATAGCTGGCCAAAATCTATAGACGATAGCCTCGCATTTGAACATTGGAATTGGAAACATGAATACGACTTAGCTACCATGGTGGAAGACATGATGGTAAACCTAAAAAAACAATACAAATAAACCCTCTATACCATGCCAGATTTAAATCTATACAATACACTTTCTAGAAAAAAAGAAGTCTTTAAACCTCTAAACGAAGGAAAAGTAGGCATGTATGTTTGTGGGCCTACCGTTTATGGTGATGCCCATTTAGGCCACGCTAGACCAGGGATTACTTTTGATGTGGTATTTAGGTATATGCAACATTTAGGCTATAAAACACGCTATGTTCGCAATATAACCGATGTTGGGCATTTAGTAAATGATGCCGATGAAGGTGAGGATAAAATTGCTAAAAAAGCTAGACTAGACCAACTCGAACCAATGGAGGTCGTTGCGTTTTATACACGCTCTTATCATAAAGATATGGCTATGCTAAACACCCTTCCTCCAAGCATAGAACCTACTGCTACTGGACATATAATTGAGCAGATAGCTATGATTGAAAAAATCTTAGCAAATGGATATGCTTATGAGGTTGATGGGAACGTATATTTTGATGTTGTAAAATACAATGAAGATCACGCTTACGGAAAATTATCGGGTAGAAACATAGACGATATGATTTCTAATACTCGTGATTTAGAGGGGCAGTCTGAGAAAAGAAATTCTGTTGATTTTGCCCTTTGGAAAAAGGCCTCTCCAGAACACATTATGAGATGGCCTTCGCCATGGTCAGAAGGATTCCCTGGATGGCACTTAGAATGTTCTGCGATGAGTACAAAATATTTAGGCGCTAGATTTGACATACACGGTGGTGGAATGGATTTGGTATTTCCGCATCACGAAGCAGAAATTGCACAATCATGTGCCAGCGATGGCCATGAGGCTGTGAACTATTGGATGCACAATAATATGATTACCATTAATGGGCAGAAAATGGGGAAATCATTAGGGAACTTCATTACTTTAAGTGAGTTTTTTAGTGGCGAACACGATAAGCTAGAACAAGCTTACAATCCTATGACCATTCGTTTTTTCATACTACAAGCACATTATCGTTCTACGGTAGATTTTTCTAACGAAGCTTTACTTGCTGCAGAAAAAGGGATGACAAAATTAATGGCTGCTTTAGAAACTTTGGAAGGAATACAAGTTTCTGAAGACTCTACTGTAAATGTAGAAGACTATAAAAAGAAATTCTACGAGTCAATTAACGACGACTTTAATACGCCAATACTTATAGCTCATCTGTTTGATGCAGTAAAACAAATAAACTCCATTGCAGCAGGAAAGGGTAGTTTAAATAAGTCTTCGAAAGAGGAATTAACACAATTATTATCTGATTTCTGTTTCGATATTCTAGGCCTTAAAAAGCTTGCAGTAGAAGCTCAAGATGGTCTTGCAGACGATGTAATGGAGGTTGTTTTGGGATTGAGAAAAATTGCAAAAGAAAATAAAGACTGGACAACCGCAGATTTCATAAGAGACGAGTTAGGGAAACTTAATATTACCGTAAAAGACTCTAAAGAAGGTGCAATCTGGACTAAGGAGTAGAGTAGAGTTTTGAGTGAAACGGTGAAAAGTAAACAAGAACGAGAGAAATAGTTTTTAACTCAAAACTTATAACTCAAAATTAAAAACTATTACATACTCTTAGATGAAAAAAATACTCATACCCCTACTTGCGCTAATCATAATAGGATGTGCATCAGAGCCAAAGGTGAAGAAAAAAACTGTTCCAGCTAAAACAGTTGAAGTGCCTTCTTTTAATGCAGATTCTGCCTATAACTTTATAGCTGATCAAGTCGCTTTTGGCCCTAGAGTTCCTAATACTAAAGGTCATATAGCCTGTGCAGACTATCTTATAGAAAAACTGAACTCTTACTGCGATACTGTAATAGTTCAAGAAGCGCAACTTACCGCATTCGATGGCAATGTATTGAATTCAAAAAACATCATTGCTTCTTTTAAACCACTAAGAGCAAAAAGAGTCCTTTTATGTGCACACTGGGACACCAGGCCATTTGCAGATCAAGACTCAATAAATAAAAACAGTGCAATTGAAGGAGCAAATGACGGTGGTTCTGGAGTGGGGATATTATTAGAAATTGCGAGACAATTTTCCTTAAAAAAACCAGACATAGGGGTAGATATAATTCTATTTGACTCTGAAGATTATGGGCAGCCTAGCGAAAGTGATTATCCTCGTATGGAACATTCTTATTGCCTTGGCTCGCAGTATTGGGCTACTCACTTACACAAAGACAATTACTTTGCGAAGTTTGGAGTTTTACTAGATATGGTAGGAGGGGAAAATGCAGTATTTACACAAGAATTAGCCTCTGTAACCTTTGCCCCAAAAATAGTTAAAAAAGTGTGGAATACAGCTGCTAAACTGGGGTATGGGAGTACGTTCAAATTTCAAAAAACCAATTTAATTATAGATGATCATTTGTATATCAATAATCTAGCACAAGGAAGAGTTCCAACCATAGACATCATTGAATACAATCCGATTACAGAAAGTCATTTTTACGAGCATTGGCACACCCACGAAGATAAGTTAGAGAACATTGACAAAAATACACTCAAAGCTGTAGGGCAAACCGTTATTGATGTCGTTTATAACGAATAGTATATTATTTGAAAATATGGGAATCTAAATGTTTTATATCTTTCAATTAGTTGCTGAAATAACCATCTATTATGACACCACAAACCGAAAAGAAACTATTTTTATTTGATGCTTTTGCATTGATCTATAGAGCCTATTTTGCCTTTGCTAAGAATCCGAGAATAAACTCTAAGGGACAAGATACCTCCGCAGTTTTAGGATTGGTAAATACCTTAATGGATGTTCAAATGAAGGAGCAACCAACACACTGGGCAATTTGTTTCGATACCTCAGAACCTACAGAAAGACATATAGAATACAAAGAATATAAGGCACAACGCGAGGCGATGCCAGAAGGTATTTCTACCGCCCTACCCTATATTTTTAAATTGATGGAAGCTCTAAATATTCCAGTAATAGCGAAACCTGGATTTGAAGCAGATGATGTTATAGGAACACTAGCAAAAAAGGCAGAAAAAGAAGGATTTACAACCTATATGATGACCCCCGACAAGGATTTTGCCCAATTAGTGTCGGATAATATTTATATGTACAAGCCGCCAAGAATGGGTAATGGTGCTGAGATTCTGGGAATACCTGAAGTGCTTAAGAAATTCGAAATTAAAAGAGTAGATCAGGTAATCGACTATTTAGGAATGATGGGCGATGCCTCGGATAATATTCCTGGAATACCTGGAGTTGGAGATAAAACAGCCAAAAAACTATTGGGACTTTACGATAGTATGGAAGGCTTGTATGAAAACACAAACGAGTTAAAAGGAAAGCAAAAAGAAAATGTAGAAGCCAATAAAGAGCTGGCATTTTTATCTAAAAAATTAGCGACCATAAATTTAGCAGTTCCAGTCGAATTTGAAGCTGAAAACCTCGAACGTATTCCAATGAATAAAGAAGCGGTAAAAGAGCTTTTCTTGGAATTGGAATTTAGGAGATTAGCAGAACGTTGGTTTGGTATAGAAGTTACCAAAACTAAATCAGTAGAAATAAATACGGAAAGTAAAAGCAATACAAAGACTGTCGACACTTCACAAATAGATTTATTTGGTGGAGGGCATGATAATCAAGCTTCCTTATTTACCTCTTCGTACGATACACTAGAGAGTATAAAACCCAATTATAAATTGGTGGAATCTGTAGAGGATTGTAGAGCCCTTTTTGAAAAACTAAGCGTTTTAAAGTCTTTTGCATTCGATACAGAAACAACTTCACTAAATGCAATACAAGCAGAAATTGTAGGAATTTCTTTTAGCTTTAAATCTAAAGAAGCCTTTTATATACCGCTAAATAATGATGAGAATTCAAGAGATGAAATCTTAGCCATTTTTAAACCACTTTTTGAAAACAATCGCATAGAAAAAGTAGGTCAAAACATTAAATACGATTTACATATACTTGCAAATTACGGCATCACATTAAAAGGCGCCTTTTTCGATACTATGATTGCTCACTATCTGCTAGAAGCAGATATGAGACACAATATGAATGTCCTGGCAGAAACCTATTTAAATTATTCTCCAGTAACAATAGACTCAATTATTGGTAAAGGGAAGTCTGCTTTAAATATGCGCGACATCCCAGCAATAAAGTTGAAGGATTATGCCTGTGAAGATGCAGATATTACTTGGCAACTAAAAGAGGTGTTTGCTCCAAGATTAAAAGAACAGGATTTACTCGAGCTTTTCACAACTATGGAAATGCCATTGGTTTCGGTGTTGGCAAAGATGGAGAGAGAAGGAATAAATCTGGATGTAAATGGTTTGGCTCTATTTTCTAAAGAGCTAGAGCAATCGGTACTCGAAACACAAACAGCAATTTTCGAACTTGCTGGAATGGAGTTTAATATCGCATCACCGAAACAAATGGGAGAGGTTCTTTTTAACCATCTAAAATTGGATGATAAAGCTAAAAAGACCAGAACAGGGCAATACTCAACATCCGAAGATGTCCTCTCGAAACTAAAAGACAAGCACGAGATAATTGAGAAGATTTTGGATTTCAGGTCTATGCAAAAATTACGCTCTACTTATGTGGATGCGCTACCAGAATTAACCAATCCAAAAACCCACCGTATTCATACTTCATTTAACCAAGCTGTAGCTGCAACGGGAAGATTGAGTTCTAATAATCCGAACTTACAGAACATCCCGATACGTACAGAAAAAGGAAAAGAAGTGCGTAAGGCTTTTATCCCTAGAGATGAAAATCACAGCCTACTAGCAGCAGATTATTCTCAAGTAGAATTGCGCTTAATTGCAGAGATGAGTGAAGATTCTGTGATGATGGATGCTTTTCAACAAGGATTAGACATTCACGCAGCTACAGCCTCAAAAGTCTTTGGAGTGCCCTTAGATGAGGTAACAAGAGAGATGCGTTCGAATGCGAAAACAGTTAATTTTGGAATTATTTACGGTGTTTCTGCTTTTGGTTTGAGTCAGCAGTCGACCTTATCGAGAAAGGAAGCAGCAGAGATTATTAAAAGTTACTTTGCTACCTATCCTAAACTCAAAGAGTATATGGATGGCAATATTGCTTTTGCTAGAGAACATGGTTATGTAAAAACCATCATGAACAGAAAGAGACGTTTAAAAGACATTAATTCTCAGAATGGTGTTGTGCGTGGGCATTCGGAAAGAAATGCCATAAACGCTCCTGTGCAAGGGTCTGCAGCAGACATTATCAAGCTAGCTATGATTAAAGTACAAGCAGAAATTGAAGCACAGGGCTTACAATCGAAAATGATCATACAAGTACACGATGAACTGGTATTTGATGCTTTAAAAACTGAAATTCCGCAACTAAAAGCACTCATCAAAGATGCAATGGAAAATGTCTTTGAATCAAAGGTTCCTCTAACTGTAGATATTGGAGAAGGAGCCACCTGGTTGGAGGCCCATTAAAATTTATAGCACAAAAAAAGCCGCTCAAATGAGCGGCTTTTTTGATTCTATAAAGAGAAATTATTCTCCTTTTACTAAGTCCATCTCATCGATTAAATGAGTTGCGCCAGCATATTTATCAACGATAAATAATACGTAACGAATATCGCAAGAAATAGTTCTTTGTAATTCTGGTTCGAAAGCAATATCTCCACTCATAGCTTCCCAGTTACCATCGAATGCAGTACCTATAAGGTGCCCTTTAG
>CAJWJW010000044.1 GCA_913041775.1 uncultured Flavobacteriales bacterium | reverse complement strand
TTTGTAAAAACACGAAGTCTAACACAATAATTTTTGCTAAAAACAAGCAATTAATTTCTTGTGGTGTAGGACAAACATCTCGTGTAGACGCGCTTAAACAAGCAATTGTGAAAGCAAAAGCTTTTGGGTTCGACCTCGATGGTGCTGTGATGGCTTCAGATGCTTTCTTCCCTTTTCCAGACTGCGTAGAAATTGCAGATAAGGAAGGTATCAAAGCGGTTATTCAGCCTGGAGGATCTATTAAAGATAAATTATCTATTGACTACTGTAATGAGAATAGTATGGCGATGGTATTTACCGGAACTAGACACTTTAAACACTAGAATTTATATTTCTCAATGATTGCTCAAATTAGCATTCATTGAATATTTTACTAATACCCTAAATAAATAAACATGGGATTGTTTGACTTCATGACCCAAGATATAGCAATAGATCTTGGAACAGCAAATACACTTATCATCCACAACGATAAGGTTGTTGTAGATCAACCATCAATTGTAGCCATTGACCGCAAGACTGAAAAAATTATTGCGGTTGGAACAAGGGCACAACAGATGCATGGTAAATCTCACCCTGGAATAAAAACAATTCGTCCACTAAAAGATGGTGTAATTGCCGATTTTGGTGCTTCTGAGCAGATGATTCGCGAACTAGTTCGCACCATTCCAAATCTTAGAAACCGATTTTTCTCTCCATCTCTACGAATGGTAATTTGTATTCCATCTGGTATTACGCAGGTTGAAGAAAGAGCCGTAAAAGATTCTGCAGAACAAATTGGCGCCAAGGAAGTTTACTTAATTCACGAACCAATGGCAGCAGCTATAGGGATTGGAATTGATGTACTAGAACCTAAAGGAAACATGATTATTGACATAGGCGGTGGTACTACCGAAATTGCTGTATTAGCACTCGGAGGTATTGTTTGTGATAAATCTATTAAAGTTGCGGGGGATGTATTTACCAGCGATATCGTTTATTATATGCGTACACAACACAATTTATTTGTGGGTGAAAGAACAGCCGAAAAGATTAAAATTAATGTGGGTTCTGCAGTTGAAGAACTAGAAAACCCTCCAGAAGATTACGCGGTTCAAGGACGTGATCTAATGACTGGAAAACCTAAGCAGATTACCATATCTAGTGGCGAAATTGCAAAAGCACTTAACAAGTCTATTATTCAGGTAGAAGATGCCGTTATGCAAGCCTTGGCATTAACACCTCCAGAATTAGCAGCAGACATATACAATACGGGTATTTACTTAGCAGGTGGTGGCTCTATGCTAAGAGGTCTGGATGATCGGATTTCTAAAAAAACGGAACTACCAGTTTACGTGGCCGAAGATCCGCTTAGAGCTGTTGTTCGTGGTACAGGAATAGCGCTTAAAAATATTTCCTCATTTAGTTTCTTAATGAAGTAGAACACCTTTTAGCACATGCGTAACTTAATTGTCTTTTTCATCAAGAATCACGTGTTTTTCGTGTTTTTACTTTTGGAAATCATTGCTATGGGAATGTTGTTTCAAAGTCAATATTACCAATCATCCAGAATGGCAAGTTCCTCTACTCTTTGGTCGGGAAAGTTACTTGAAAGCTATAATAATTCTACAGATTATTTTTCTCTAAAAGATATAAACACCCTTTTAGCAACAGAAAATGCACAATTAAAAACAAGACTTAGTAGCACTAAAATAGATTCGAATTTAGTGCTTAACACTCAATTCCATTACATTTCAGCCAAAGTCATAAAGAATTCCTACAACAAAAGAAACAATTATTTAACTCTTAATAAGGGCTCTTTACATGGACTTGAAAACGGAATGGGAGTTTGTACAAATCAAGGAGTGGTAGGTATAATAAGAGATGTGAGTGCTAATTTTGCAACAGTAATGAGTGTGCTAAACAATAAAACCGTGATTAGCGCTAGACTCCTGAAATCGAAGCACTTTGGAGAATTACATTGGGATGGTAAATCTGCTGATTTCGCACAACTACACTCAATTGAAAAATACGTACCTATTTCTGTAGGGGATAGCCTTATAACAAACAGCTACTCGAGTATTTTCCCTGAAGGGATTTCTATTGGAACGATTAATAGATTTGATAGACTCAAAACAGAAAACTTCTACACCATAGAAGTTGATTTAGCTGTAGAATATAGGAATTTAGAATATGTTTACGTGATTAAGGATTTGCAAAGAAATGAACGAAACACACTAGATAAAAGGACTATTGAATAAGCCAATACAACATATAGTACGTTTTTTCATTCTTGTAGCGCTACAGGTATTCTTTCTGAATAACATTCAGGTGAGTGGCTATGTAAACCCATACGTTTATCTTCTTTTCATACTCTTACTTCCGCCAAAACTACCTAAAATATTGGTATTATTTCTGGGGTTTTTAATGGGTTTAACAATAGATATGTTTGCAGACAGCTATGGTATACATACAGCTGCAACAGTTTTAATAGCCTACATAAGACCTAGTATTCTTTCGCTAGTATCTATTAAAGGAGGAGAAGATCTAGAAGAGATAAGTATAAAACAATTAAAGTTCGGACGATTTTTCACCTATTCGTCAATACTCTGCTTAATTCATCATTTTACACTTTTCTATTTGGAAGCTTTCCGTCTAAACGAATTTGTAGACACTTTTGGTAGAGCTTTTTTTAGTACCCTCATTAGTCTATCCTTAGTTCTACTTATTGAATCGATAGGCACTAATCCTAGCAAGAGATGAGTAGAAATAAATTTACAGAAAGAAGACTATTTTTTTATTTCCTATTTGTTGGAACGACATTACTTCTTCTAATTACACTTTTTGGAATACAAATACTCAACGACTCATATAAAGTCTCGGCAGAAAATAATGTTATAAAGGCAATAACTATCTACCCAGAAAGAGGGTATATATACGATAGAGAAGGTGTTTTATTAGTCACTAATCAGAGAGCTTACGACCTAATGGTAACTCCCAGACAAATAAAGCAATTAGACACAATAGCACTCTGCAAAATTATAGATATAGACCTTGAGGGATTTAATAAATCCCTCAAAAGAGCCAAACATTATTCTACACGAAAAGCCTCATTACTGCTAAAGGAAATATCCAAACAAACAGCGGCACAACTACAAGAACGTTTGTATGAATTTCCTGGGTTTTATCTTCAAGAAAGAACTATTAGGCAGTACCCAGAAAGAAGTGCTGCACATATTTTAGGCTATGTAAGTCAGGTCCCAGATTATATCTTAAAAAAAGACGACTACTATAAGAGAAATGACAATTATGGAATCTCTGGTGTAGAGAGTTCTTACGAAAAAGACCTACGAGGAGTTCGAGGAACTCAGTATCTTATTAGAGATGTATGGAATAGGCCTAAAGGGAGTTTTGAAGATGGAAAATACGACAGTTTAGCCATTAATGGTAAAGACATAGAGTTGAGCATAGACATACAACTACAAAAATATGCTGAAGATTTAATGCGAAACAAAAAAGGGAGTATTGTTGCTATAGAACCAGCTACAGGAGAAATTCTAACTTTAGTGAGCAGCCCTAATTACGACCCTAATTTATTAATTGGTCGTTCGCGTTCTATCAATTTCAATCGGATGTACAAGGATCTAGATAAACCGCTATTCGATAGAAGTCTTTTAGCAGAATACCCTCCCGGGTCTACATTCAAATTGGTAAATGCACTTATAGCATTGCAAGAAGGTGTTATTTACGATGGTACTCGTTTTTCCTGTGACGAGGGTTGGAGGTTTAGTGCTAAACTCAAAATAGGATGTCATGCACATAAGTCGCCTTTAAATCTTATAGAATCAATTGAACAATCGTGCAATGCATACTACTGCAATACTTTTAGACGAATTGTAGAGAAATACCCAACAGCATCAAAAGGATATGAAAACTGGAGAGAGCATGTACTAAGTTTTGGTTTGGGTGATTTTTTGAACAATGATTTATACAATGGCCGTAAAGGCAGGGTTCCTACGGTAGACTTTTACAACAAACAATACGGAAAAGGGAGTTGGAAAGCACCCACAGTAATTTCTCTTTCTATTGGTCAAGATGCTTTAGTGGTGTCGCCAATTCAAATGGCAAATATGTGCGCGGCAATAGCAAATAGAGGCCATTACTACACTCCGCATATAGTTCGAGAAATAGATGCAGTTCCGCTAAACGACAGTACTTATAATATCCCTAAATATACAAGCATCGATAAAAAATACTTTAACACCGTTATTAACGGTATGGAAAGAGTGTTTACAGGAAAACACGGGACAGCAAAAACGGCTCGTGTAAAAGGAATTGAAATATGTGGTAAAACAGGAACTGCAGAAAATTCTCACGGAGAGGACCATTCTATTTTTATCGCATTTGCTCCAAAAGAAAACCCACAAATAGCCATTGCGGTTTATGTTGAAAATGGAGGTTGGGGTTCTACGTGGGCAGCACCTATTGCAAGTTTAATGATTGAGAAATACCTTACAGGGCAAATAAGTAACAGCAAACAAGAGGCTTTTATATTGAATGGAAATTTAATGAATACTGAGGATGCGAAATAATAAAAGTGTATTTGCTAACATCGACTGGACTTTGGTCTTTATCTATATGCTCATGCTCTTCTTTGGCTGGTTAAATATTTATGCGGCTAATTACGACGAAGGGGCTGTAAATCTAATAACAATGAATGCCGAGCCTGGAAAACAACTTTTCTGGATAGCGACCTCTTTTATTTGGATCTTCCTCATTTTACTTTTAGATGGAAAGTTTTACACCACTTTTTCGTATTTAATATATATATTTATGCTGCTCTTATTAATAGGAGTCCTCATTATAGGGAAAGAAATTGGCGGAGCTAAATCTTGGTATGATCTCGGTAGTTTTAGTATGCAACCCTCCGAATTTGCTAAAATTGGGGTGCTTTTGGCTCTAAGTAAATATTTAAGTCAGCTGAATATAAATCTAACAAATATTGATACTCAAATTAAAGCCTTCGCTTTAATTTTACTGCCAATAATTCTTATTATGCTACAACCAGATGCAGGTTCGGCAATTGTATTTGCATCCTTGTTTCTAGTACTTTATAGAGAAGGAATATCTGGAGTCTATCTTGTTATTTTAGCTCTTGTAATAAGTTTATTTATCCTCACACTAAAGTTTGAGACACAGATCGCAATGATTATCACAACCCTTGTAGCCACAGTCTTTGGCTACTTAATCAAAAAAGGGAAAAACTCTATTAAACCAGCGATTTTCAGTTTGGTAATTGCTCTCGGTTTTATTCAATCTGTTGAGTATTTATACAACGAAATCCTAAGACCACATCATCGAAGCAGAATCGATTTAATTTTGGGGAAAATTGACGATATTCATGGTGCTGGATACAATTTACATCAATCTAAAATAGCCATTGGTTCCGGAGGATTTTCGGGTAAAGGCTTCTTAGACGGAACACAAACTAAATTTAATTTTGTACCGGAACAGAGTACCGATTTTATTTTTTGCACCATCGGAGAAGAATGGGGGTTTATAGGTTCAGTAATCACAATTGGATTGTTCCTTGCCTTACTCTTACGTTTAATTGTTTTGGCAGAAAGACAAAGATCTACCTTCAGTAGAGTATATGGCTATGGATTAGCCACCATATTATTCTGTCACTTTTTTATAAATATAGCCATGACGATAGGCATCATGCCAGTAATAGGCATACCATTACCTTTTTTTAGCTATGGGGGTTCATCATTGTGGGGATTTAGTATTCTACTTTTTATTTTTATAAAACTAGATGCGTATCGAATGGATATTTTACGATAGTAAAATTTGTAGCTTGTTTTCGAATACACTCCTGTATCCTGCATTAAATTCTCTATCTTCTTAACTCCATTATCTTCTTTTTCCTACTATATTTGTTAAATCAAATAAATTGAAACCCATTCGCATGAAATACGAGAAAATTGACAGCCAGTTATTTATTAGAAACAGACAACGTTTTTGCACTGAATTGAAGGCAAAATCCATTGCTATATTTAACTCTAACGACATCATGCCAACCAATGCGGATGGAACGATGGCCTTCCGTCAGAATAATGATATTTTTCATCTTTCAGGAGTAGATCAAGAAGAGTCTATTCTTGTGATTTTCCCGGACTCATTCGACGCTAAACACAAAGAAATTTTATTCCTAAAAGAAACCAACGAGCATATAGCTGTTTGGGAAGGAGCAAAACTCAATAAAAAACAAGCCTACGAAACTTCAGGTATCAAAACTGTTTACTGGATAGACCAGCTAGAATCGGTTTTAAAAACTTTGATGAGCGAGGCAATACATGTTTACTTAAACAGTAACGAACACCTACGAGCCAAAACAGAGGTTGAAACCCGAGATATACGTTTTGGAAAGTGGATTACAGAAACCTATCCATTACACGAAATAGAAAGAGCGGCACCGATAATGCATAGAATTCGTGCAATTAAAGATGCTGTAGAAGTAGACCTTATCCAAAAAGCATGTAAGCTTACCGAAGGCGCGTTTAGAAGAATTTTAAAGACCATTAAGCCTGGAGTAATGGAATATGAAATTGAAGCTGATGTAATACACGAATTTATTCGTAACAGATCGCGTGGATTCGCATACACACCTATTATCGCTTCTGGAGAAAGTGCTTGCGTGTTGCACTATATAGACAATAACAAACCTTGTAAAGACGGCGATGTTATCCTTATGGATTTTGGTGCTGAGTATGCAAATTACGCATCAGACATGACACGATGTGTACCCGTAAACGGAAAATTTACAGCTAGACAGAAAGATGTGTACAATGCTGTATTGAGGGTAATGAAAGCAGCTACCAAAATGCTTATTCCTGGTAATTTCTTACATGAATATCATGTTCAGGTTGGATTAATAATGGAGAAAGAACTAATCGGATTGGGCTTGATTTCTCAAAAAGAGGTAGACAATCAAAATCCAGAATGGCCAGCGTATAAAAAATATTTCATGCATGGAACTTCTCACTATCTAGGTTTAGATGTACACGATGTAGGATCGTGGACTACACCTATTGAAGTTGGAATGGTATTTACCTGTGAGCCTGGAATATACATTCCTGAAGAGAATTTAGGAATACGTTTGGAAAATGATGTTCTCGTAACCGAAAATGGAACAAACGATTTAATGGGCGATATACCACTAGAAGCAGATGAAATTGAAGCTTTAATGGCAGAGTAATTTACTTGAAAATTATGCTCTTTAAATTCAAAAGTATAAACATACAATACAAAACTGAAGGATCTGGAGAAGTTGTAGTACTACTCCATGGTTTCCTCGAGAACCTGAGTATGTGGGATGAGATAGCATTAGAACTTTCTAAATCTCACCAAGTTATACGCTTAGACTTTCCTGGATTTGGGGATTCGGATACCTTCGAAGATTCGTATTCGATAAAAAATTTAGCCCATTTGACTCATGAGCTAATTAAAGACTTAAAAGTTGATAAATACAGCCTCATAGGTCATTCTATGGGAGGTTATGTTGCTACAGAAATTTGCAAACTTTTCCCAAACGAAATTGAACAACTCATACTTTTTCATTCAACGGCTAAATCTGATTCAGAATCCAAAAATAAAGACCGAAATAGAGCGATTAAATCTGTAATAAACAAGCAAAGAATTTACCTAAAGACAGCAATTCCATTTTTATTTCCAAGACAATATCAAATTTCTTGTTCTAAGTATATTCAAAAAATGATACTAGAAGCCGAAGGATTAAAAGCTAAAGGAATTAGTGCTGCTATTAGTGCGATGAAAAACAGAAACGACAATTCTGAAATTGTGAAAAGCTTGAATTGTAAAAAAACATATATCGCTGGTACACGGGATACACTATTAAAGATTGCAGATCTTAAAGAAGAAGCAATAAATAATCGTGCGCAGTTTATAGAAATTGAAAATGCTGGACACATGAGTCATTGGGAAAACCCATCGGTAGTTATTCAAGAACTTAAAAAAATAATAGCATAAAAAAAGGGGAGCAAATGCTTCCCTTTTTTTTGTTTTAACTAAACCCTTCTAATACATCCCCCAATGCAATAGAAGTAAACTTTTAGATTGTTAAGACTTTAAAAAACTACTTAAAAAAGTAATCTTAACATCTTATACAGTACTAAACAATTAGCGTGCCAAACTAACTGATCACCAACTTAAGTTTACTTTATATTTTCGTGAGAAGTCCAACCGTTTGCTCTTAAAGGGAAAATCTTCGAATCGTGACTAACCAAATTTGCGCCAGAAGCTTTATCTACCATATACCCAATCACAGTCATGTTTGGGTTTGCCTTAATTTTTTCGTAATCTTTTTGGGCCACAGTAAAGAGCAACTCATAATCCTCTCCACCATTTAAAGCACAGGTAACTCCATTTAATTTAAACTCTTCTGCAATAGACATTACAGTAGGGTCACAAGGTATTTTTTCCTCGTAAATTTGCAAACCTAAATCAGATGCTTTAGCCAAGTGCAATAATTCTGAAGACAATCCATCAGAAATATCAATCATAGATGTAGGAACTAAATCCATCTCCTTAAACATCTCCACAATATCTTTTCTAGCCTCCGGTTTTAATTGACGCTCCAAAACATACTCAGAGCCATGCAAATCAGGTTGCATGTTTTTATCTTCCATAAAAACAGCTTTCTCTCTTTCCAATATCTGCAACCCTAAATATGCAGCACCTAGATCGCCAGAAACCACAATTAAGTCCTTTTCCTTTGCTCCAGAACGATAAACAATATCGCCTTCTTTTGCAGTCCCCAAAGCACTTACACTAATCATTAAGCCCGAAGTAGAGCTTGTAGTGTCGCCCCCAATTAAATCGACCTTATAATAATCACAAGCCAAGCGAATACCCTCGTACAACTCTTCAACCGCCTCAATAGGGAAACGATTAGACATTGCTAAAGACACCGTAATTTGTGTTGGAATTGCATTCATGGCGCAGATATCAGATAAATTTACTGCAACTGCCTTGTAACCTAAATGCTTTAAAGGAGCATAAGACAAATCAAAATGAACACCCTCCACCAATAAATCAGTAGAAACGAGTTGACATATATCACCGATTTTTATAACGGCAGCATCATCACCAATTCCTTTAAGAGTGGTCTCATTATATTGCTTTACATCCTTAGTTATTAGGTCGATTAAACCAAACTCACCTAATTTAGAAATAGGTGTAAACTCTTGTTCTTTCTTTTCGAATATACTCATACCGCAAAATTACATTTTTATCCT
>CAJWJW010000043.1 GCA_913041775.1 uncultured Flavobacteriales bacterium | reverse complement strand
CATATTAGGATCTGGCGGTCGTGAACACACTTTCGCTTGGAAATTGGCTCAAAGCCCTCTATTAAACAAATTATTTATCGCTCCTGGAAACGCAGGAACGGATCCTTTAGGAGAGAATGTAAATATTAAAGTTGATGACTTTATTGCCATAAAAAAACTCTGCTTAGACAAGGGGATTGAAATGGTAGTTGTTGGCCCAGAAGATCCATTAGTAAAAGGGATTCATGATTTCTTTTTAGCAGATGCAGACTTAAAAAACATCCCTGTTATAGGTCCTCAAAAAGCAGGTGCTGAACTAGAGGGATCTAAAGATTTTGCCAAAGAATTCTTATTCCGTCATAATATACCTACTGCAGCTTACCAAACTTTTACTTCAGATAATTTAGAAGAAGGTTATGCTTTTTTAGATACTTTAAAAGCACCTTACGTTTTAAAAGCAGACGGTTTAGCTGCGGGTAAGGGTGTTTTAATTTTAAACTCTGTTGCCGAGGCTAAAGTAGAATTAAAGGAAATGCTTACCGAAGCCAAATTTGGTGCGGCAAGTTCTAAAGTGGTGATCGAAGAATTTTTAGACGGTATAGAATTATCTGTATTTGTTTTAACTGATGGCGAAAACTACAAAGTACTGCCTACTGCCAAAGACTACAAACGAATTGGCGAAGGCGACACAGGTTTAAACACCGGTGGAATGGGCGCTATATCTCCTGTACCTTTCGCAGACGATGTTTTAATGGAGAAAATTGAAACTCGCATCGTAAAACCTACAGTCGACGGTTTAAAGAAAGATGGCATTCCTTATAAAGGATTTATCTTTATTGGATTGATTAATGTAGACAATGAGCCTATTGTTATAGAATACAACGTTCGTATGGGGGACCCAGAAACGGAAGTTGTATTGCCACGAATAAAATCTGATTTATTAGAATTATTCCAAGCAGTAGGGAACGGAAACTTAAACGAACAGACCTTAGAGTTAGATCCACGTTATGCTACAGCAATAATGATGGTTTCTGGTGGTTATCCGGAAGCTTACAAGAAAAGTGAAGTGATAACGGGAATTGATTCTGTAGAAGACTCTATTGTATTCCACGCAGGAACTAAACTAGAAGGTTCTGAGGTGCAAACTAACGGTGGAAGAGTTATGGCATTAACTTCATTTGGGAGTACCATAGATGAAGCCCTAGCAAAATCTTTTGCAAGTGCAGAAAAAATAAACTTCGAAGGGAAATATTACCGCACAGATATTGGCTTTGATTTATAGAAATATAAATCGGAACACCTTAATACTAAAACAAAAAAAGGCAACCAAATGGTTGCCTTTTTTATTGAAATTAGAAAATTAATCTTCTAATATATTTTTATCAGTAGTCACAATTTTCATACAAAAAGCTAAAGCTCCTGTGCCTACTATAACTATTATAACGTTTGGAAAATTCCCTGCTTTTTCAAGAATTCCAAAAGTTGTTTCAAATAAATCGCCGATAGCGTAAAGTATATTATTCATAAGTCTAAAAGTTTTTCTTAACGACCACAAAAATACATATTTTTACAACATGATAGTAAATTTATTTCGCCAGACTCAGGCGCTCTCAATATTGAGTGTTTTTATTTTAGCAATAGTTACATGCTCTGTTTTTTCTTACCAGGAATATTCAGAATTAAGTCATGGATATTCGCCCTTATATAAATTTATTTTCCCACAGCTTTTAGCAAATCCTTTTCTAGCGAAACTTATAACTGGAGCTGTCATTTTTTGGCAAGCTATTAGGGTGAATAAATTAATGGTAGGACAAGGAATTTATTCTACAAATACTTTTTATCCAGCATTGTTTTTTGTGTTAACCATTGGATTAGCAAGAGACTTTAGCCCCATTACGGTAGCACTATTATTTTTAATTCTTTCTTTGCATAAAACAATTAATTGTTATTTAGTAAAAAGCGCACACACCTTAGTTTTCGAAAGTGCGTTCCTTCTAAGTATTGCAGTATTAATTCATCCTCAGTTCCTGCTTTTTGCTCCTCTTATTTGGATTGGAATGTCTATTTTCTCTTTAGGAGATCGATCGTATTGGGTTTTGAGTATCCTAGGTCTTTTATGTCCAGTAATTATAGCTTATTCGTTTGGGGTCTATGCTGAAATTCAGAACGCTAACTGGAGAAGCTTATTTATATTTCTTGAACATGAACAAATCCCAAGTCAATTTTCATCTTTCGATTACCTAAGCTTATTAATCTACGGTGCTGCATTAATAATTGCTACAATTGAGGTTGTTGCTAGCTTAAGAAAAAAGAAAATAAAAGCGAGAAAATCATTTATATTAATTTTATGGCTCTTAGTGCTCCAATTAATTTTCCTGCTTTTAGACCCTACCCCATATAGTAGTAAATTACAAGTCCTTGCGCTTCCGGGCTCTATATTCCTGAGTAATTATTACTATTATAAACGAACTACAAAATGGATAAAAACCGGACTTTATCTATTAGTTCTTACCGCACTACTACATCTATTTTGGGTTTAGCAGAAAATTAAAGTGCATTTAGCATATTTAAAGTTCTAGTGAAAGTGGATTTAAACCAAGCGGTGTCTTTAAAATATTCAAATATTCTATTCAGTAATGTTCGATGAAACACACCCTAAACTAATACAGCCGTTTACTACTCTATAAGCCTAAATCAGCTACTACCCAAAAAGAATAATTATAATTGTATTTTTTTACTGTTGATTGTCCGAATGAATAGATTTTTACAAAATAGATTCCAAGGAGTAAAACAGGTAAATTAATTTGTCGAGTGATAACACAGTTCAAAGGCATCAAAATTTGGTGGACCAAAATTATAAGCCGTATTAAATGCATCACTAGACTGAGCATACAAAGTAACACAGACTGCACAAAGGCTACCCTCGAGCTTTATATCGGTCCAAGAAACACAGTTCGACTGAATCGATAAATAGTAGGTGTCTGAATCGAAATCTATGGTATGATTAGCGCAATTCATTAACTCTATATAAGCAGCACTAACAGCACCAGATCGTGATGCTACCTCAGTAACAAGTAGACTTTTTTCTGCTACTATAATATCATCGAATCTAATGAGTTCTGAATTTGCGTTATTTTTACCACGTATTACCAGCTGCAAGGAAGTCCCACTTATGCTATCGTACATCGCTTTCAA
The DNA here is from genome assembly GCA_913041775.1 of uncultured Flavobacteriales bacterium. GTDB lineage: Bacteria > Bacteroidota > Bacteroidia > Flavobacteriales > UBA7430 > UBA6772. The sequence continues at coordinate 6,182 of CAJWJW010000043.1, read as the reverse complement.
ATTGGTGAAATCATTCGAATTAGCACCATTAGTTTCAAAAAGGACTTCATCGCCACCGTGGAGGATATAATACACATTTATATAATCGGTAGATTCTAAGGTAGACACTTCGTTAACAGAAACAGAAAGAACAACATCAAAATAAGAACTTAAATCAATAAGCTCTGAAGACCAAACAAACTCACCATCGGTATCTCTAAATTCAAAAACCTTATTTCCGAGCGCATCAAACTGAACTGAGAGCCAGTCGGTGTTTGATGTGAGTGAGGCAACGGCAGTATCTATATCCCACTTGGAAACAAGGTCTGGGTAATCTACAGAATGAACAGTAGATATTGGAGTGCTGCAACCTACATATCCTGTGCCTATAGCATAGGATTCAAAATCTTCGCTCCAAATTATTTGAGCGGAAAGCAGGCTTGAAAAAATTAAAAATGGAGATACGAGCAATACAATAATTAAGATTTTCATACTATTAGATTTAATATTCTATTAGGTGCTTGTTTTTTCTTCATAAGAATAAAACAAAAAAATAGTGAGCTTCTATGAAACTCACTCTAAAGTAATTCAAAATTAGACCATTAGCAAGACTAAGAGTCTTAAAGTTATTTTAAACCAAATACTCTAGAAATGTTAAAGCCAAAATACAAATCTCCTTCAGACCACGTTCCAGTAGTTTCGCCTATAAAAGCTCTTTCGAACATCCCTCGAGAGTTTGTAATATGCAATTGAAATACATGCCCACCAGTTTCTATATCGACTCCTATAGAAAGAGAGTTCGTGAAATTTTCATGTGGTCTTTCTAATTGATGAAAATACTCTGCGTTTACAGAAATACGTTTTGTTAATTTATAACGACCTCCAACACCTAAAGCTAGATAGTCGTTATTTATGGAGGCAAACTCTACTATATTTCGATGTATATAAGTAGGTGTTAATTGTAAACTAAAGGACTGATTAAACTTTCTAGCAATCATTACTTGATGTGCATAAGACAAACGGGAACTAAATAAATTAGCTCTGTTAGTATTGGTCCAATTCAAAGTATTCACAAAAACAGCATGATAAGAAGTGATAGAAATTGGACTCCAATTTTCAAGTTTTTGTTTAAGCAATTTAGCTTTTAAGGATGCTTCGTAAGTTTTTTGAAATGAATTACGGGCAATTCCAATTGCAATATTTTTAGATAAGCCATAATCGAAAGACATACGCATTTGCGATTGATCTATTCCCCACAATTCATAAGCACCACTATTAATAGTACCAAACCGGTGTTCTATTACAAACTGTAAATCTCCATAGGAAGGCAACTCTATAGATTGCCCATTAATAACACGAGTTCCTTTAAAAGTAGCACGTACTTCTTGGTTGCTATTATCCTCACCTAAAAGGGAAAAAAGATCGTCTTGTGCTAAAACTGAACTACTGCATAAAAAAGCAAAAATTACTAAATATTTCATCTTCTTATAATTTTGTTAAACTTGCCGAGACTGTTACTTGAATAGTGTTGGCAAGTTTATCTGCTACAATTTTAGGGATATCAATATTGAAGTCTGAACATAATAGGTCGAATTTTGCATCGCCTTGTAAAACAGATTCATTTAAAGAAACGAGTACTGGTAATTCCATTTCCTTCTTAACTCCATGAAACTCCATAGTCCCAAAAACCGTTAAAGTTTTTGGTGTACTCAAGTCTTTTGGTAAAGCGACAAAAGAGCCTCTAAAAGTTGCTTTTGGGTAAAGTTCAGACTCGATATAATTCTCATTAAAATGCTCTTCCATTAAGGCAATATCAAAATGAAAAGCACGCATTTGAATTTGAAAAGCTATGTTTCCATTTTCTAAATCTACTACAGCACCTACCTGGTTATTTACGGCTTCAACCAGTTCTACGGCATCCTTATCAGAAAAAAAATAAACCTCTGCAGTTCTACTCATATATTTTTGAGCAAGTAGAGGGCTCACAGATAATAAACTCAAAACAAAAAATAAAGCTCTCATACTTAGTTATTTAAAGCACCTTGATCTACCCAGGCAATAATTTGATCTATTTGGCACTGCGTTAATCGCCCTGATGGGGGCATTAGTCCACTCCCAGTTGTACGTTCAATCCTGTTTATTAAACCGTCATAGCCAGGATTCTCTGCGTTAGATTTTACGGCTTCATACGAATCCAAAGATAAGGCTCCAGAAGGGGTGTCTCCAAAGTGACATCCAGAATTACAATTGGTTTGTATTATCGGCTCAATTACATCAGCATATGAAATTACTTCAGTGTCACAGAGACCATACAAGACCTCTTCGTTATCGTAAGAACACGAAATAACTAAAGCTAAAATACTCACTAGAAAAAACAACTTCTTCATAATCTTAAACAATTCGATTCGTCTGTATTAATCAATATTTATTCCAACAAATAAACACCTAAGCGAATCTACTGATTTTATAAATGATAAGTGAACGAAATCTACTACATTTAACAGTAGATTTTCTTAATTTTGTTTTGAATTAAATGAGATACGACTATGAAAAAAAAAGGACTTATTGCTGCGGCTTTGCTATTTGTTATTACATTTTTAACTTATAATTATCTATATCAGGATCACAGAAATATTCTGAAAGAAAATGCATCATTCAATATTTCTAGTACAGAACTATCGCTTCAGTTCAATAGTAATTCGGAATTAGCAAATAAAAAATTTATAAATACAGTTATAGAATTCCAAGGAACCATTAGTAAACTAGCCAAGGAGTTCATTATTATACAACCTAACATTTTTTGTATGTTAGACAGTAATCTATCTTCTACGAATTTAAACCTAGGCGATACACTGCTATTAAAAGGTCGATGTATCGGTTTTGACGATCTATTTATGGAAGTCAAAATGGATAATGTAAGTTTTACAAAAAGATAAATCAGTAATGACTTATTTATGGCACAGCGTTTGAAAACTCACTAAGTAAGAATAAAGATCTCATCTGGGGGGGTGAATCTTACAAGCTTCGGATAATGTTCGGAGCTTTTTTTTGCTTAATACTATTCGAGAGATCTCTTCGTTAATAATTAAATTAATCTTTATGAATAATTTACTATTAAGTATCCTACTCATTTTATCAGCATTAGCTCAAGCGCAAACTAACAGTAAGCTTTCAGTCTTTTTGGACTGCAACAGAGGATGTGATCATGATTATATTCAAACAGAAATTCCATACATTAATTTAATTAGAGAGCCCAAAGAAGCCAAAGCACACATTATAGTTTCCCAGAACGAAACAGGTGCAGGAGGAGCTCGATATTCATTTAGATTTATTGGACAAAAAGAATTTTCATCTGTAAACGATTCTTTAATATTGAATATGAAACAAGATGCAAGCGAGGATGAAAAGCGTATAGCTCAGGTAGACATTTTAAATACAGGCTTGCTTACTTATATAAAGCACAGCACACTGGCCGAGAATATTACTATTCAATATAAGCCAAAGGGAATTAAACCGGTAAACCAAAACATAGATCCATGGAGCTTTTGGGTTTATAAAATCCGGGCAAACGCACGGCTAAATGTTGAAGAGACTTATAAAAATGAAAATTTGAGTATGCGATTAACAGTTAACAGGATTACAGATGCAATAAAAATTGAAAGTTCATTAGGCTTGAACCATAATAAGAGTGTGTTTACTTATGACGGCGAAACGTTTCCTAATACTAGAGATGCGAGTTATGTAAATTTACTAGTCGTAAAAAGTATAAACCAACACATTTCTGCAGGAGCTCGTACAAACTACAACCATGGCACCTTTTCGAACCTAAACCATAGCATAAACCTGCTACCAGCTATAGAATATAATGTATTCCCTTATGCAGAAGCAAATGAACATCAATTACGGTTTTTATACGATATTGGTTCGCAGTACAACAACTATATAGATACCACCATTTTCTTTAAAAGTGCAGAAAATTATTTTTACCAAGAACTTAGCATCAACTACGAAAGCATCCAAAAATGGGGAAGTATAGATCTAGGGATAAACACAAAAGACTTATTCTTAAAAGGTAATAAATTCGATGTAAATTTTGACATCGATTTAGACATTAGGATTGTTAAAGGTTTAAATCTTAATACCTGGTTTAATTTTAATATTGATAGAAGTCAGATAGAGTTACCAGGTGTGGGAGTAAATTACGAAGACATATTATTAAGACAGAAAGAACTTGCTTCTAACTATAGCTAAATGGCATCAATTGGTTTAAGCTATACTTTTGGTTCATTATATAACAATGTTGTAAACACCCGATTTAACTAATGATAAAGATTCTTCTTTTTATTAATTTATTCTTAACCTATACTTTAATAGCGCAAGAGAATTACCCATTTGAGGATGGAGAACAACTGGAATACAAGGTTCATTATGGCCCTTTGGTAGCAGGAACAGCCTCCTTAAATGTAAGTATAGAAAAAGAATCTTATCGGTTTTATGCTGAAGGTAAGTCTACGGGTCTCTTTAATTTTTTCTTTAAAGTTAGAGACTCCTACGAGAGTATTACAGCAAAAAACATATTGCGTCCTATTTACTTTAACAGGCTGGTAAAAGAAGGAACTTACACTAAACAAGAAAATGTATTTTTCGACTACGATTTAAACCTAGCAGAAAGCACAAGAGACACAATAGCGCTACCAAAAAATCCACAAGATATTCTTTCGATGTTTTATTACTTGAGAGCTCAAAATCAGGACAGCTTAAGTTTAGGGGAAACTATACCACTACAAGTGTATTTAGATGATTCATTTATGCACTCAGAACTCATTTACGATGGAAAAGACACAATCAAAACTAAGTTTGGACTTACACCAAGCACAAAATGGATTCCACAACTAGAATCTGGACGTGTTTTTAACGATGAATACGGAATGACTGTTTGGATAAGTGATGATGAAAATAAAATTCCATTACGAATAGAGGCAAAAGTTATGGTGGGATCAATTAAGATGGATTTAGTAAAACACAAAGGACTAAAGAACAAATTAAATACACTTCAAAAATAGTATACAAACTCAAAATAAGAACTGATGCTGTCACTAAAAGCACACGTACTAGAGTCCCGTATTTTTGTGTAGTATTTATCTTATTTTTCGGGTTGAAATTGTAAATTAGCCCACAATGAGCCAAAAACAAGACAAGTTCAATAAAAGAAGGTTAAAATCTTCATATTTATCCGTTATTATAAGCATGACCTTGGTCTTGTTTTTAATAGGATTGCTTAGTACAGTATTATACCACTCAAAGTCTATTGCGAATAAGGTACAAGAGAATATTGCATTTACCGTACTTCTTAAACCAGAGGCAAAGCAGGTGGCTGTAAAACAGTTTCAACGCCAGCTAGAGTTAAGTGATCATGTTAAAAAAACAGAATTTATTTCTAAGATTGAGGCTGCAGAGAAACTCCAAGAAGATTTAGGGGAAGACTTTATCGATTTTTTAGGCTTCAACCCACTTACAGATGCAATAGATATTTACTTTCAAGCCTACTACACAGAAACAAATGAAGCAGAAAGTATAGAAAAAGAATTACTGTCAGTACGCGTTGTACAAAAGGTCGTTTACGACAAATCACTTTTAAAACTTTTAAAAGACAATTTTAAAAAAGTAAGCTACATTCTCTTTCTATTAAGCATCGTTTTTAGCTTAATTGCTATTGCACTAATCAACTCATCCATTCGACTAACAATTTATTCGAAGCGTTTTTTAATTAAAACAATGCAATTAGTCGGCGCAACGAAATCGTTTATTAGAAAACCCTTTATTTGGAAAAGCTTACAGCATGGTCTTATTGCGTCAATTTTATCAATCGTATTTATTGAACTATTAGTAAGGTACAGCGTAAATTTCTTGCCAGAAATACAAAGACTACACAATACAAACGCCCAAATAACATTATACTCAAGCATCCTATTAATGGGCTTGTTTATTCCTTGGCTCTGCACCTATTTTGCAGTTCGCAAATATTTAAAACTAACTACAGACGAATTACACTATTAATATGGAAAATAACGGATTTTTATTTACGAAGAAGAATTACCAATTTATGATAATTGGTATTGCGTTTATTGTAACAGGATTTATTTTAATGTGGGGTGGTGGTGCTGCCGACAACACGAGTTTTAATCCTGAGATTTTTAGCTTTA
>CAJWJW010000042.1 GCA_913041775.1 uncultured Flavobacteriales bacterium | reverse complement strand
ACATTCATTACAATTGTAATCCAATCACACTAAAATAGGTTCTAGAAATGGTGAATCGGAAATGAGTATAAACTAAAGAGTCCAAACTAAACAGCTAACAAAAAACCATAATTAGAAAGAACAAGAAGCCAATAATCAGCTACCTGCACTAAAACAGAAAAGAAATATTGCAAGTTTTACAAACGACTCATTTATACAGGTAATAATTGAACGAATTTGAGTACTTATTTCACTTAGCACTAAACAATAAGACCATTTTGTCCTCAAATAGGATTCGTTAAACCTGAATTAAACCTCTATTTATTAGTATTTACCACCTAATACACCTCATTAAATCGCTCATCAAGAAGCCATTAAACCCACGACATCAAAGGATAGTTCGTCCTTTTCAACAGGCAAGTGTTAACAAGCTAAACTTCAAGTAGTTCAACTAAATTATTTTTTTTTGAAATTAGATTCGTAAATAATTACAAACTAAACCTCTTTAATTATGAAAAAGTTAATTACTTCTGTATGTGCCTTAGCCTTAATGCTTGGTACAGCAAATGCACAAGACAATACACCTAAATCTGGTGATTGGTCAGTAGGAACTAGCGCAGCGCCAATATTAAACTATGTAGGGAATCTGATTAGTGGAGTAGCAGAATCGCCAGGAATAGACTTTACTAATGGAATGAGTCTTTCAGGTAAATTGTTTACGGACGATATGACCGCTTGGAGAGCTGGTGCAGATCTTTACTTTACATCAGACTCAAACTCGACTAATCCATTTAGAATGGGATTAAACGTAGGTAAAGAATTTAGAAAAGGGACAAGTAACCTACAAGGTTATTATGGTTATCAAGGTGGCTTATCTATATCTAGCACAGACGACTTGGCTGGAGAAACTGCTACTGACTTTGCCGGTGGTGTTAATGGATTTGTTGGTGTAGAATACTTTGTAAGAGCTAAGATGGGTATCGGTGCTGAATACTCATACGGTCTAAACTACGATGGGGATAATATATCCTTAGGTGGTGCAATGGGATCTTTAATGCTAAACCTATATTTCTAGGCAGTAACAAAATATAATTTATCAAAAGCCCTTTCTTAACAGAAAGGGCTTTTTTGTACCTTCGAATACAAAAACAATGAACTTCAATAAATTTTGCCAAAGTTGCATGCTTCCAAAAGATCATGAACTGTTTCTACCTGGAACAGAAAGTGATGGCATTAAAAATGAATTTTACTATTCGATGTGTTATAAAAAGGGGCAATTTCTATATCCTGAAATAACTACTGCAAAAGAGATGCAAGAATTTGTTAAAAATGTGCTTAAAAAACAAGGAGTTGGAACATTAAAAAGATGGTTTTACACTGTCTCTATTCCACAACTAAAAAGATGGAAATAACTTGAAATTATGAAAACACTAAATCTATTTATTACTGGAGCTTTCGGACTATTTGCTAGTTCTTGCGAAACAGACAATACAAGTCAGAAATATCTTTTAAACCTTAGTGAACATACGCTAGAGATAAATCACTTTGACGCGTTTTATTATGAACAAAGATACTCTGAACTTTTACCCCAAGACTCACTTTTAATTACCGAAATTTGGACGAGAGGCTGTCGAGAAGAAGGAAATTTATCTTCTTGCACACTTTCAGACTCTGTAACTGTATTTAACACATTAGATTCTACTCTACATTTTACGGGTGACTTCACCGACGAAAACCGATGGCATTCACAATTTACTTCTGGGGCTTCTAGTCGTCAAGTATGTACTTTTGCTTTTGTAAACAACGATTTTACAAACTAAAAATGACCGAATTAGAGCGGATAGAAATTAAAGAGCGCCTTGAAAAAGAGCTGATCGAAACCGATCTAATCATTTTGAAACTCAAAGAACTCACCAAGCCAATCGCACCAGAAAACTCGATTGGTAGAGTAAGTAGGATGGACGCAATAAACAATAAAAGTGTAAACGAAGCGGCACTTAGAACAGCCTTAAAAAAACTCAATCTATTAAAGGAAGCTAAAGGGAAAATAAATCAGAAAGACTTTGGCTTCTGCATACTTTGTAAAAATTCTATTTCACACCAGCGAATTCTTTTAATACCTCAAGCAAATCGGTGTATTCACTGCGCATCTAGGTAAGCTCTATTGTTAAGGTTCTGTTTTCATCTTGTTTGGAATAATTATTGCTCATTTTCTTTTCGAAATAAACTGTGCTATGAAAAATCTATACATTCTATTCATCTGCTTATTTTCTTTAAGCCTTAGTCAAGTAAACGCTCAAAATACTTCTGACTGTATGTGCTCAGAAGAGTACGATCCTGTTTGTGCTTCTGATGGCAGTACCTACGCGAATTTTTGTTTCGCAACATGTGAGAATGCTGACATTGTATTTGAAGGTGCTTGTGAGGGTCAGGTTATGAGTTTTACAGCTAATGTTGGTGAGCTTTTTACATACTTTCAAACTTTAGGCGCTAACAGCATAGCATCAGATGGTCCTTATTGGGAAGTTAGCGAAACTCCAGAATGGGCTGTCGCAACAATTAGTACCGATTGGGATGAAAACTCGATTACAGGAACGTTCACCATTACTATTGAAGGGACTCCTACCCTAAACGATTTGGGAATTAATGTTATTGTTGTGAATCAGATAAATTCATGGACGGAAACAGTCTCTAGTTCACAAGAAATTATTATTACAGTAATAGAAAATAACGAATGTATTTGCGTCGCACTTTACGACCCCGTATGTGGAGAAGATGGACAAACCTACGGGAACTCTTGTGAGGCAGGATGCGAAGATGTAGATATACTTTACGAAGGAGAATGTGAAGAAATTAGACCTTGTTTAGGTGATTTTGACATTATAGAACAAGAATACATTGTTGGTTTTGCAGGAATGATGCTCCATTTACAAGTTCAAAATGGAGGAAATGATCTTTCTACCACAATGGCTTCTGTAATTTTAGCCAATACTTGCGCGAGTAATGATCAATTTACTTTCGATACTTGGGCTTCAGGAGATATAGTAGATATGTACTTTAACTACTCTTGCATGAGCATGATGCCTTATATAGAACCTTTTGAAGCCGTATTGGTACTTAGTGGAACTACCAATTGCGCACAAGATATTTCGTTTGTTTTCGACCCTCAAGGAAATAACGCTACAGGTTGTAACGATTCGGTTGGGATTTTCTACAACGAAGGAAGTTCATGGAATATAGACGACTGTACCTTCTGTTCGTGTTTTAATGGAGAGATATTATGTGCGATTGCAGGTTGTGCTATGCCACCCTGCGAGGACCCTATTTATATAGATGGACAATGTTGTCCTATATGCGAGGAAGAAATTTTTGGTTGCACAAACCCACAAGCAATAAACTACAATCCAGAAGCCAATATTGATGATGAATCTTGCGAACTAGATCCAAATTCTACCTCATGTTCTTATTATGGAGAAACCTTACAATTAGGCGAAACCATGACCGTAAATGGAGAGCTTTGTGCTTGTCAGGCCTTAATTATAAACGAATGGGAATATAACGGTGGAGCTCAAATGTTCTGCGTTCCACTTACCGACACTCTAGGTTGCTCAACAAATACAGGAGATTTTTATCCGCTAGGAGCATTTATGGAAGGTGAATGCGAAATCTGCCAATGTGTAGACCAAGGAATTATTGCCAACAACCCGTATTGGGTTTGCGAAGAAATAGCAGACTGTGGAGGTTGCGCTCAAATAGATTGTGAACCTGGTTTCTATTGCGAAAATGGAGAATGTTATCCAGAAACAGACCTTATGGGCTGTACTGCAGACAACGGCGAGCTTTATCTTATTGGATCTGTTTTGGAAGGTGAATGCGAAACTTGTTTGTGCGAAGCCAGTATACTAACAGTATTTCCTGCTCCAACTCCTTCGTGGAACTGTATTGAAATTGCAGATTGTGGAGATTGCTCCCAAATGGATTGTGAGCCTGGTTTCTATTGCGAAAATGGAGAATGCTTTCCAGAAATTGATTTAATGGGATGTACTTCTGACAACGGAGAAGTTTATCCTATCGGATCTGTTTTAGATGGGGAATGCGAAACTTGTTTTTGTATGCCTAGTATAGCAACGTCTCCACTAGAAGGTGGAGAATGGTTCTGCGAAGAAATTGAAGATTGTGAAGACTGTGAATGCCCGCTAGATGTTTGGGATCCTGTTTGTGGTGAAAATGGTGAAACCTATTCTTATAGCTGCTTTGCAGAATGTCTAGACTTAGAATACGAAATGGGAGAATGTAATACGGTGCCTGACACCACTTGTATATGCCCACAAAACTACAACCCAGTTTGTGGTTCCGAAGGAATTACTTATTCTAACGGATGCTTTGCCGAATGTGAAGGTTTAGATTTCTATGAAGGAGAATGTTTGCCAACTTCATTCTGCGAATTACTAGAAGTAGAAACAGAAACAATGTACTTAGATAATGGAGAAGTTCAATTAAACATTACCATTTACAACAACAGTACAAACGATATAAATTACCCAGTATTTAGTTTAGAAACAGCAAACAATTACGTTTCCATAGAGCCTTTATTCGAAAATGCTTATTGGTTAGGTGCTGGAGAAAGTACCACCAATTCCTATACCTTAACCGGTGGAGGAAATGCTGCAGTATTTGTAGAAGGAACTTACTACGTGTCTCAATTAAACCAAAATGCCGCTTGTGCTTATCCAATTAGCTTTACCTACGAACCAATATGGGGTGGAATTGGTTGTTATGCAAATGGCGTTGTTTATCCTATGGGTAGCACTCTAACAAGCGATTGTGAAACATGCTATTGTCCAGAAATTGGTGACGCAACAGTTATACCTACATGGGAATGTGCCGATATAGAAAACTGTGGAACAGAAGACCTTTGCGATTTAATTGATTGTGCCGATGGTTACGTATGTGTAAACGGCGATTGTATTAGTATAGAGCCACAAGAATACGGATGTACCGAGGGCGACCAATGGTACGAATTTAGTTCTGTTATAGACCAAGAATGTAATACGTGTACTTGTATGCCTGGATTTAATCCAAACGCAGAAGGTTTCTGGATGTGTACCATGATGCCTTGTGAAGAGGAATACGGCTGTGAACTAGAAGGTGAATTATACGACTTTGGCTCTAGCATAGAACAAGGATGTAATATGTGCTACTGTGAAGCAGGATTTAATCCAAACGAAAATGGAATTTGGTCTTGTACAGAAATGGCTTGTGGTGGTTGTACAGATCCAGAAGCATTAAACTACGATGTGTTTGCAGACTCGGATGATGGTACATGTGAGTACGAAACAGGGACTACACCAAACTGGGACTCACCAAATACTGGTTCTAACCATACTTTAGTCTTGGCAGAAAATATGCTTGTAGAGCTTGATGGAGCTAGCTTAGAAGCTGGTGACTGGATTGGGGTATTCTACCCATTAAACGGAGAACTTGTTTGTGCAGGTTATACTGTTTGGGATGGTGGAACTACGGTTATCCCTGCGCAAGGAGACGATACTACTACAGAAATTCAAGATGGATTTAACGCCAACCAAGAATTCGAATGGTTAGTCTGGGATGCATCAGCAAATACTACTTATACTATGGACGCTAGCTACGATACAAGCATGCCAAATCAGGAGCTATACACCACCAATGGTATTTCTACTATATTAACATTAACTGCACAACCAATAATAGGAGAACAAGAACTACAACTAGTTGAAGGTTGGAATTTATTCTCTACCTATATGGTTGCGGAAGTAATGGACGTAGAAGAATTATTCGCTGCTTTCGTAGAGGATGTAGTGATTGTAAAAAACTACTTAGGGCTTGCCTATTTACCTGAATATAACTTCAATGGTGTAGGCGATCTTTTACCAGGACAAGGGTATCAAGCAAAATTAATCAACGTTAATAACCTTACAATTGAAGGAGATTATTTAACGCCAGAGGAGAATCCTATTGACTTGGTTAATGGATGGAACTTAGTTGCTTACCTACGTACAGAGCCAGCAGATGTAATTGCTGTATTCGAAGGTATTCAAGAATTGGTGATTGTAAAAGACAATAGTGGAATGGCCTATTTACCAGAATATGGCTTTAACGGTATTGGAGACATGGTAGCTGGACAAGCATATCAAGTAAAAGTATTGGCTGCACAACAACTACAATACATAGATAACAGTCAATCTTATAGACTTGAAATTGCAGTTGTAGAAAACAATTTACAGCACTATAAAATACCAATAAATACAGGATCTAACATGTCTTTAGTTATAGAGGGGAATCAATTAGAAGGCCTGTTGGATTTTGGAGATGAAATTGCTCTTTATTCAAACTCAAATAGGTTGGTTGGTGCTTTTATGTACCAAGACGAAACCATTGTAATTCCTGTTTATGGAAACGATGACTATTCTAAAGAACAAGATGGATTATTGAAAAATGAAGCCTTATCTCTAAAATACTGGTCTGTAGATAAAGGGGCAGAAATTGGACTAAACACCAGATGGGAGTCTTCAACTGGTTTATTTGAACAAAACAGCATTCAAGTAGCTTATGTAGAAAATACTAATTCGGAGTTTAGTAAAATGGAATTTAAAATTACTCCTAATCCTGCTTCACACTCAGCAGCATTAAGCTTTGAACTTACAGAAAGTTCAAAAGTAGAAATTCAAGTATTTAATATACTCGGAGATCTACTATTTAACCTAGATACACAGGAGTATAATAAAGGAGAAAACAGTATTAATTTAAATGTTAAAAACTACTCGGTAGGGGCTTATATAATTAAACTACAAACAAGTAATTCTGTTTATACCAAACGATTATTGGTACAATAAGCACCAAGTAAACATCTAAGAAAGTCAGCTTAACGCTGACTTTTTTTTGTTTTTAAAAGTATTCGAGATTTCAGTATATTTGGAAAAGATTTACGAAAGTAATTCTGTAATTTCTACACAAAATTTAATCTTTCTGTTTTAACTAGAAAGAAGCTTAAGTAGAACCACTCATCATCCCTGAAAGAAAATACTTTTGAAAAAAAAGAACTTAATTATATTCGGAACACGTCCAGAGGCAATAAAAATGGCTCCTTTGGTAAAAGCCTTTTTGGCAAACGATGCTTTCGAAACTAGAGTTTGTGTTACAGCACAACACAGAGAAATGCTAGACCAAGTTTTATCTTTTTTCGATATTATACCAGACTATGACTTGGATTTAATGAAGCCCAACCAAAATTTATACGGCTTAACGGCGGATATAATCACAGGTTTAAAACCAATTTTAGAAGAATTTCAGCCCGATTTCGTATATGTTCATGGCGATACAACCACGACTATGTCATCGAGTTTAGCTGCATTTTATTCAGGTGCAAAAGTATGTCATGTAGAAGCAGGATTAAGAACTTTTGATAAAAGAGCTCCTTTTCCAGAAGAGATCAATAGATGCGTTACAGGATCTGTAGCCGATTATCACTTTGCTCCTACTACTACCTCTGCACAGAATTTACGCAACGAAAACGTAAGCGAAGAGAACATCCTGATTACAGGAAATACAGTTATCGATGCTTTATTAGATTCAGTAGAAAGAGTAGGGACATTGGAGAATGAAGAAATCGAAAGTCTTAAAAAACTAGTAAATACTTCAAAAAAACTCATACTTGTTACCGGACATAGAAGAGAGAACCACGGACAAGGAATGATAAATATTTGTGAGGCTTTGAGAGAGATTTCAGAAACGCATAAAGACGTACAAATTATTTATCCAGTACACCTAAACCCGAACGTTCAAAAACCCGTTTACGAGATTTTAGGAAGCCAAGAAAACATTCATCTTATAGACCCATTGGCTTACCCAGCTTTTGTGTGGTTAATGAATCAAGCGGAGTTAATTATTACCGATAGTGGTGGCGTACAAGAAGAAGCTCCTTCTTTAGGTAAGCCCGTGTTAGTAATGCGCGATACCACAGAAAGACCTGAAGCTGTAGAAGCTGGAACGGTAATTTTAGTAGGTACAAACAAAGCTAAGATTGTAAAAGAAGCCAATAGCCTATTAACCGACAAAGCTCGTTATGCTGCTATGAGCACACTTCATAATCCTTACGGAGATGGAAAGGCTAGTAATAGAATTGTAGAATTTATTCAAAATATATAAGATGACTAATAAAGCAGAAGTTGTAATGATTGGATTGGGGTATATAGGATTGCCTACAGCGGCCCTAATTGCTCAAGGTGGTGTACAAGTTCATGGTGTGGATATTAACCCTAGCGTAGTAGAAACTATAAACGCAGGTAAAATACACATTGTAGAGCCATCGCTAGATCTTGCAGTTGCAGAAGCCGTAAAAAAAGGTTTCTTAAAGGCTTCTACCAAGCCAGTAGAAGCAAACAATTACCTCATTGTAGTGCCAACACCTTTTAAAGGAAAAAACGAGCCTGACATCTCTTTTGTTCAGGCTGCTACTAGAGGAGTTCTTCCATTATTAAAAGAAGGAGATTTATACATCATTGAATCTACCTCTCCTGTAGGAACTACGGAAAAGATGATGCGTTTGATATATGGAGAACGCCCTGAGTTAGAAGGAAAATTATACATAGCGTATTGCCCAGAACGTGTATTGCCCGGAAACGTAATGCACGAACTGGTGCACAACGACCGAGTAATTGGTGGGGTAGATGAAGCTTCTACGCAAAAAGCCATTGATTTTTACAGTAAACACGTTAAAGGAGAATTACACAAAACCAATGCACCTACAGCAGAGATGTGTAAGCTGGTAGAAAACTCTTCTAGAGATGTACAAATTGCTTTTGCAAACGAACTATCTATAATTTGCGACAAGGCCGATATTGATGTGTGGGATTTAATAGCTCTTGCAAATAAACACCCTAGAGTAAACATACTACAACCTGGTTGTGGTGTAGGCGGACATTGTATTGCAGTAGATCCTTACTTTATTGTTTCGGACTACCCAATGGAAACAAAAATTATTGGAACAGCTAGAGAGGTAAATAACTACAAGTCTTTTTGGTGTGCAGAGAAAGTACAAAATGCAAAATTGGAGTTTCAACTAAAAGAAGGACGAAAACCAAGCATTGCAATGATGGGCTTGGCTTTTAAACCGAACATCGACGATTTAAGAGAATCTCCTGCAAAATACATAGCACAAAAAGTACTTCAAAACGCCAATAATGAAGCCTACTATATAGTAGAGCCAAATATAGATACGCACACTGTATTTAGGTTGACCGACTATAAAGAAGCGGTAGAAAAAGCAGATATTATTGTCTTTTTAGTCGCACACGATGAGTTTAAAAACCTAACTATTCCAGCTGATAAAATCGTTTTAGATTTTTGTGGGATAAAAAAATAAGTTG